>JBAUJD010000262.1:0-1660 GCA_049683515.1 Thermosynechococcaceae cyanobacterium
TCTTTGTCGACTTTTACGTCGGATTGAGGCACTCCAGGATTTGCCCATTGTGATGCTTGATGGTTCTCATCGGTTGCTGGGGGGCGTTCGAGCTCAGCGCTGCGGCAGTACGGCGACGTTGCCCAAACCTCTTGAAACGCAGGCGCTGCAGAGCCTGATCCATCAGTTATCTCCCCAAGCTTCCAGCCCTTCATCAAAATCGCTGATCCCCTATGCTTAATGAGATAAATCTACTGCTGTCTCTCTTTTGTTTGTGCTGACGCTTACTTCACACCATCTAAAATCAATGAGGCAACATGCTGAACAGACCTACGTTCATGAATGCTGTGGTCTGCTGATCGGGAGCATGGTGGCTGAACAAGGAGAGTTGTATAAGACACTGCAGCAGGTTCACTCCACTCAAAATAGCTGGCAACAGCAGAATGAGGAGTTCCAGGACGTAGAATTAACGACTCGGCGACGCTATTGGATTGAGCCTACCGAACTCTTCCAAATTCAAAAGGTTGCCCGCAGCCTCGGTTGCGATATTATAGGGGTCTACCATTCCCACCCCGATCATCCGGCGGTTCCTTCCCAGTGCGATCGCAACTGGGCGTGGCCGCAGTATTCTTACATTATTGTGTCTGTGCAGAAGGGCATAGCCTGTGACGTAAAAAGCTGGATGCTGGACGACCAAGGTCTATTTCAGCCTGAATCCATTGTGGTCATCGAAACTGAAAGTACTCCTGACCAAGGGTGAAATGCCCGATTTTCTGTAGATACCCCTAATTTCTGCCCGTGCCGACGGCTTTTAGTCATGCTTAATCCCAATCTTGATCAGGTCCAGCTTACTCCTGCAGAATATGAACGCTACTCTCGACACCTGATTCTGCCCGAAGTGGGCTTAGAGGGCCAAAAACGCCTCAAAGCCGCCAGTGTTCTTTGTGTTGGCACTGGCGGCCTAGGGTCTCCGCTATTGCTATACCTAGCCGCCGCTGGCGTCGGTCGCCTCGGTATTGTCGATTTTGACATCGTCGATCACTCCAATCTGCAGCGACAGGTGATTCACGGCACCTCTTGGGTCGATAAACCTAAAATTGAGTCGGCAAAACACCGAATCCATGAGATTAATCCCCTTTGTCAGGTTGATCTGTACGACACTGCTTTGAGCGCTGACAATGCCTTAGAAATCCTAGAACCCTACGATATTGTCGTAGATGGCACCGATAACTTCCCAACGCGATATCTCGTCAATGATGCCTGTGTGCTCTTAGATAAGCCCAACGTCTATGGCTCTATCTATCGATTTGAGGGTCAGGCGACGGTCTTCAATTATGAAGTTGGCCCCAACTACCGAGATCTGTATCCAGAGCCACCCCCACCGGGCCTTGTCCCCTCCTGTGCCGAGGGCGGCGTGCTAGGGATTTTACCTGGAATTATTGGCGTTATTCAGGCCACTGAGACGGTCAAAATCATTCTGGGCCAGGGCACCACCCTCAGCGGACGGTTGCTGCTTTATAACTCCCTTGATATGACGTTTCGGGAGCTAAAGCTACGGCCCAATCCGGTCCGTCCTGTGATTACAGAGTTAGTCGATTACGAAGAATTTTGCGGCATCCCTCAGGCAAAAGCAGAAGAAGCAAAAAGGCAGGCGAGTATGGAAGAAATGACGGTTCAAGAT
>JBAUJD010000263.1:0-1730 GCA_049683515.1 Thermosynechococcaceae cyanobacterium
AATTATGACTGAGACGGCCTTCCAATAGCAATGGTTGCTGTTGGAAGGCCGAGACTGAAATGCGAAAGTAGGGGCAAAGGGCTCACTGTTTTCTTCATGGGCGCAATTGCCATCCCTCCTCAAAAAGCAACAGCAGCGAATACTAAGCATCCGAGTGCATTGAGAGGTGGTCAACAGTCAGGCCAGCTTGTTTTGACAACCTTGTGTGATAAAATGTGTAAATCAATGTGTGAACGAGATTGAATTATGGCTACAAATCTTTCTATTAATGCCGATTTGTTGGAAGAGGCCTTGCGAATTGGCGGATTCCCCACAAAAAAAGAGACAGTAAATCAAGCACTCACTGAGTTTGTGCAACGCCGAAAGCAGCGTGAGATCATCTCTCTGTTTGGAAAGTTACCTCAAGATGCTGACTACGACTATAAAAAAGGACGACAATGAGCGGAATACTTGTTGATACGTGTGTTTGGTCTCTTGCCCTGCGAGGCAGCTCTGCGGCCGAAACCTCTATTGTTAAACAGCTAAACCGACTCATTGATGATAATCGAGTAAAAATAATTGGTGCCATTAGGCAAGAATTGTTGTCCGGCTACACGGATAAAAGCAGGTATGAAAAACTCCGCCATAAACTGAAATATTTCCCGAACGAACAGGTGTTAGATTCTGATTACGAAGCTGCTGCCGAGTATTCTAATTTCTGTCGCTCAAAAGGAATCCAAGGCTCTCACACGGATTTTCTGATTTGCGCTGTTGCAATACGAGCTGAGTTCAAAATTTATACTACAGATAAAGACTTCAATCACTACGTCAAGCATTTACCAGTAATACTGTTCGAGAGAAACTAACGTTACTGAATTGAGCGGACGGCGATGCAATTTGAGCAAAAATAATGCACTACGCCCCGTTCCGCTCCAATGAACAGTTAGAAATGGGTGCGTAAGACTTATCCTAATTTGTTCTAACATAGGTTTCTATTTAAGGTTTCAAACATGATCTTGAGCAACCATATTCGATTCCCTGGTCTAGCCCCCTGAAGGAATACCACGGAAAAAAGCAACCTGGTGTTCCATTAGCAACAGTACACCAAGCACTACGGGAAACTTTCCAATCTCCCTGTGAATCCTTCTTAAACTCGACCAACATATCTTGTCCATCAGTTTCGATCATAAATGCAACGATTCGCGAATTATTATATTTAATTACTCTAGAGAATTCTGGAGGTAACATCAATTCATTTGAATTTGCTCTAAGAAGGGAGTCAACTTCTTTGCCTTTTAGTAAAGTTAAAAACTCCCATTTACCATACGTATTTCCCATCAAGAATAATATTGAACATACGGCAAAGCCACAAATTTTCAACTTTTTTGGTGGTCGCAACATTTTCAGAAAATCGATAGCTTATTATGATGTGTTGCTAACTTGACTTAATAGAATTCTTTATTCTATCAATCAACTATTGTAATCTAACTTAAAGTTGAGGGGCGCGCCGCTTTTGGCGCGTCCCTCTCGAACGCCATGTTAGCGCTATAACACGCCACGTTCTATCTCTTGCAGGTAGATGAAGTCTGGTGCTTTTACGCCAGCCTTTCTCCTGATTTCTACCCAGGGCTATTTCATTCTAAATAAAGAGGTAAGAGTTTTGAGTCCAAAGCCTGAGTGGCGTTGCGCTTGAGCCATATTATCAAAGCCCATATCCCGATACAGATTGAGCGCTAAATTACGAGCAATGG
>JBAUJD010000264.1:0-2281 GCA_049683515.1 Thermosynechococcaceae cyanobacterium
GGTGAGTATGAAGTACAGGCTCCAGTGGCAAATACAACTCCAGAAAAGTTCACTCAAAATGTGGAAGGGGTCCGAGATGATCGCACTGGGGTACGCGGTATCTTTGAAATCGATGAGATTACAATGCTCGCTTTCCCTGATTTGATGCGGGCCTATGAAGTCGGCCTCATTGATCTTGAACAGGTTCACGGCGTCATGGAGACAATGGTGAGCCTGTCGGAAGGCTCCAGTGATGGAGATATCCCGGGTGCCTCTAATCGGATGGTGCTTCTTGACCCCCCCCCAGATCAGACCCGACCCCAGGACGTGGTCAATTGGTTGGATGCCTTTGGTCGCCGGTCGATGTTCTCTGCCATGTATTATCCCTGGATTAAGGTTCCTAACCCTCGTAAAGCAGGCCGACCCATTCTTGTTCCTCCCAGCGGTCACATGATGGGGGTGTGGGGACGCACCGATGAGTCCCGTGGTGTTCATAAAGCTCCAGCCAATGAAGTACCTCGGGGTGTAACCGGGCTTGCCTACGACGTTAACTTCCGCGAGCAAGAACTCCTGAACCCTTTGGGTATTAACTGCATTCGTAAGTTTCCTAATCGCGGTATTCGCATCTGGGGCGCACGGACTTTGGTTGAACCCGATAAAACGGAGTGGCGCTATATCAGCGTTCGACGTTTGATTAGCTATATTGAGCGATCCATTGAAGCAGGGACTCAGTGGGCGGTTTTCGAGCCGAACGACGCCAAGCTCTGGAGCCGAGTTCAGTACATTGTCAGTAACTTTTTAGAGCGCATTTGGCGAGAGGGCGCGTTATCTGGAAGGGTGCCGCAGGAAGCCTTCTTTGTGAAGTGCGATGCCGAGATTAATACACCTGAAACTATGGCGCTGGGCCGTTTATACATCGAAGTGGGCGTTAGTCCCGTTCGACCGGCTGAATTCGTCGTCTTTAGAATCAGTCAGATGAATATCCAAGAAGATCAACCTGATATGTGATGAGTCTCATTAGATTCCGGCATTAAAGCAGGTTAGGAATCAATAGATATCTAGATTGTTGTCTCTCTCTGTGACTCTATTCAAAAGAGTATCGTCACAGAGGTGAGACGAATACCAGACTCAAAAAAGTTCTCGTTTAATTAATCAGGAGAAGAATGATGGCAGCAGATATCAAACAAGCCTCTACGTACCTCTATGAGGTTGATATTGAAGGCACGATACTTTTAGCGAAAGAAGTGACGGGTTTAAGCACTTCCGTAGAGATTTCAGATCATAACGTTGGCTGTGGTAGTGCAGGTTATATTAACCAACCCACGCCAGGACCACGTAAGCCAGAAGCGGTCACCATTGTTATGCCTGTGACCGATGACATGACGATGTTTAACTGGTTCAAAGAGGTTTCTCCTAAAAGTGGGATGGGAGGCACTATAACCCTGAAGGCTTGCACGATCAGTTTTTTAGACGGCGAACAAAATCCCACTCAGACCTACGCCCTAGAGGATGCTTTTATCCGTGAGTGGAGCTTGTCGGGCGTTGATGTGGGTGACTCGAGCATTCTGTTAGAAAAGGTTGTGCTAACGAGTAAATATCTAGAGCGAACAAAATAAAGCTCCGTGATATTTGAGAAGCTTAAACCTTCACGGCTAACTCATAAATGAGTGACCTACCCCTAACTTAAGTACAATTCATAATTGGGATAATGATCATGGCAAGGCCTAAATTGGTATCAGCAAGCAAATTTGAAATTCAGAATGGAACGGGGCAAACTATTCCGATTCTGTCTTTTGAAAATGTAGGCATTAGCACAGAAGAGTCGTCTCACAATGTTGGTAATACCCAAAATGGATATTCGAATAACCCCACGGCGGGTCCACGTAAACCCTCTAATCCCACCCTTAAGGCATTAGCCACTGATTCAAAGGATCTATACGACTGGTATGACAAAGCTCATCCCAAGACGGGAGCGGGTTCTGACGTTGATGGCAACCTATATGCTTGTAAGTTAATCGGAAAGGATGCGACTGATGCGGTCGTCTTTGAAGTGGCCCTTGAGGATGTTATGCCCGTGAAGTATGAGGCTCCCACGGCAGATTCTTCCAAAGGAGAAGTTGCGAAAGAGACGCTAGAGCTGGTGTGCTCCTATGCAGATCGGACGAAGTAGCATCTAAAGTTTCTGCCCCTCTCCCAGCAGGCCTACGGTGTACACACAAGTATCGGAAAATAGCTGAAAGCGTTTCACTGGCCCCCCTAGCCCCCCAATCCTGGGGGGAAAGCAGCCCAACCTTTCGGACTC
>JBAUJD010000265.1:0-3348 GCA_049683515.1 Thermosynechococcaceae cyanobacterium
GCTACCGGGGATTTCTTGGGTGTGAAACCATAGATCATAATCAGTGGCGACCCTAAAGGTGAGCTGATCGTTCTGCAGGTTATTACGCCCCACCCATAGCTCAATGCCGCTAGGAGTACGATGCTGAATAAAATTAGGTTTAGCCTGAGTCTTGGTGATGTGATCTGGCGTCGGCCAGTAGCCCTGCTCAATTAGCTCTGCTCTGATCTCTTCTAGGGTGTCGAGGTCTGTGGGGGTGGCGTAGGCTTCAGTTTGGTCAATGGCAGCTTCGACTTGATAGAGATATTGCAGCTCTTGTTCAACGTCGGCGAGGAGAGGTTGGAGCTTGTTGCGCGATCGCTTCAGTTTTTGATGTCGCTTATAAAGGGCTTGGGCATTTTGGACCGCATTCCGTTCAGGGTTGAGAGAAATCGTGCGCGAGGTGCCCCCCTCAAAGTCAGGGAGCGTAATAGATGACAGGCCCAGCCGCCACTGGTGTAAGTTTGCCATCAACAGATCGGCCTGCTCACGATGTTCATCAGCCGTTGCGGCAGCCTGGAGCTGCGTTTGAAAGCTGTGGGCCTTGGTTTGCAGCTTTTTAATCACGCCGTTAAGCTTTTGCTGAAGCTGGTGGCGCAGTTGCTTAAAGGTTTGCTGGTTGAGCTGGTCTGTGTAGTAACGATCTAACAGTGCATGGAGGGCATCCAGTCGAACGATTCCCCAGCCCAGGACGGTATATCCCTGGGCCTGCCAGCCCGAAATGAAGGTTTCTTGTTGGATGGACTGTAGCCAAGCTTGCCAGTACGAGAAAAGCTGCTGCCACTCAGACGGTGTGAGTTGATCGGTCGTTGCATCGGCAGATACTTTCGCAGCGGTGAGCATCGATTTAGCGAGGGCAGGGCCAAGACCGCGATAGGTGGTGCGTAGGTTACGAGCCACCGGACCGGGGATGAGCGCGACCCGCTCTTGCCAATGGATCTGTGACTCTTCTAGGGAGGGCGTCGGCAGGGTTAGGGCGGGGGGAAGGCTGTAGGGCTGTCCAGTTTGCAGAGGGCGAACCCGCGACTGTTTGGTGCTGACCTGATGGGCCACGGTGACAATGCGCTGATCGGCGGTGGTGAGAATCACGTTGCTGTATTTGTTCATCACTTCAACATAGAGGTGCCATGCCACCGGATCTTGAGGGCGACGAGCAAATTGAAGATCGATGACACGCTCCCAAGGGGCCGCAGGCTGGAGGCCAATCAGGGCAAACCCCTTAAGTTGATGGCGAAGCTGTTCGCTCAAGGTGAAGGTGTCAGCGCCTTTTGGAGGAGGGGCACCTAAGCACAAACGGGCGGCTTGAGGATGCCATGAAATCGTCAGCCAGCCCCGCTGGTCTAAGGTTCTCAGCGCTAGGGCTAGGGTATAGCGATCGCACTGAACAATCTGCTCTAAGCGGGCGGGAAGCCAGTGCGATCGCAAGTCACAGCAGACAGCATACAAGGTTGTAAAGTCAACGGGCTGCACAGGATATTCTTCACTCAACGAAAAGACTGATCGAGAACTCACTCAAAGAGGTGACAAGGGATCCATCTCATAGGTTAAAAAGCCCGAATTCAAACGTATATAGACGTTAAGCAGTGGCGACTTGCCATGTTTTACGGATACTATGGGAGAGGGATCGTAAATAAGAGCATTTTTCAGGATAGAGAATCCACTCGTGGACTCAGAATGAATAACTCTTTTTGTCAATATAGCCACCTGTAAGGAGTTAGGCTGATGGATATCAGGCTCATTAATATTGGTTTTGGGAACATTGTTTCGGGTAATCGTGTGATTGCGATTGTCAGTCCAGAATCAGCACCTATCAAGCGTATCATCACCGACGCGAGAGAGCGGGGGGAGCTGATTGATGCCACCTATGGACGACGCACCAGGGCTGTGATTGTCACAGATTCGGGGCACGTGATTCTCTCGGCTATTCAACCTGAGACGGTAGCGAACCGTTTCGTGATGAGTAAAGAGAGCCGCGATGACGATGACTAAGTTCTCTCAAATCGGTTGATATGTCGGGTTCACTGATTGTTTTGACGGGGCCGAGTGGGGTCGGGAAGGGGACATTGTTGCAGGCTCTACTGCAGCAACAGACTGACCTCTATGTCTCGGTTTCGGCAACGACCCGCGCCCCCCGCCCCAGTGAGGTGGAGGGAGTACATTACTATTTCTTGAATTCTGACAAGTTCCAAGACATGATTGCAGACCGGGCCTTTTTAGAATGGGCGCAGTTTGCAGGTAACTTTTATGGAACCCCTCGCGACCCGGTGATGCAGCGCATTAAGCAAGGTCAACGGGTAATTTTAGAAATTGAGCTAGAGGGGGCCAGACAGGTGCGTCAAACAGCCCCTGATGCCTTCCAGATTTTTGTGCTGCCGCCGTCTGTCGAAGAGCTAGAGCGGCGGATTCGCAGCCGGGGTCAAGATGATGAAGATGCGATCGCACGTCGTCTCAGCCGAGCCAAGATAGAAATTGCTGCTGCTGCTGAATTTGATCTACAAATCGTTAACGATGATTTACCAACAGCGCTGGCGGCGCTAAAAGCGGCTCTCTTTACGATTCAATAGTCCTTTAGTCCGGTGTGCAGGCACTTTCTGCAAGCGTGCCTGCCCCTGCTCCTGGAGCCACGACCTGGGTATACTTCCCGGTCCGAATGATCCCAATACCATTGGAAACAATCAGGCAACGCCCCGTTTTCCCCGGTTGAAAAAACACGAGCAGAGTACTGGCGGTGGTGGTACCCATCGGTGAGAACTGAACGGTGCTGCTGGCGGGTGCCATTGCCATCTGGGTATTGTTGTTGTCGAAAATGCGTATCCCCAGCTTCGATAAATCTCTAGGACCGGTGGGTAAACAGGGTTCGGTGGTTCCTGAAACGGTGGCCGTGACGGTGATGCCAATATTGACGTCGCAAATGCGCCCTTTTTTGACGGCTTCGGCCCTGGCTTCTTTCAAGGCACCTTCAACTTGGGCCAGCACGTCGTTGACTTTATAGCGGTTGAGCCAGCCTAAAAAGCTGGGGGCGGCGATCGCAGCAAATACTCCAATGATCACACTCACCAATGTTACTTCTGCCAGGGTGAAGCCCCGGTGTTGATTGCGCCTAGTGAAAAAACTCAGCATTATTGACAGGTAAAGGAGGCGTTGGGGATGATTTCGGAGTAGGTGGTTGCGATCGCATCCGGGTTATCTGTATCGGTCACATCACTAGGGACTTCATTCGCGGCATACACGGCATAGCGCACTTCTAACGTATTAAAAGGGGCAGCGGCTACAGGCGTTACGACTCGCCGGAGAACATAGGGTCGTTTGCCCATAGCGCTCTCTTTATTC
>JBAUJD010000266.1:0-3781 GCA_049683515.1 Thermosynechococcaceae cyanobacterium
ATCTTATTTGGGTCAATATCAAAGGTTTTATAGGTCTCCTCCATGGGTGCGTCTAAGGGATCACCGGCGACAACCACCTCAGTGAAGGCCAAACGGTCGGCGGTGTTCCAGCCCCATTCAAAAAAGCGGGCGATGCGCTGGGCAATGCGCAAAACACTAATGGGCAACGTCAGGGTTTTGGCTTCTTCGCCCGAAATATTTTCGCAAAGCTGGATAATGCTGCGAGGGGTCCAAGCCTTTGGCCCTGCCAAATCAAAGGTCTTGCGGGATAGGTTCGGCTGCTTCAAAGCCTTCACCGCAAATTTGGCGATGTCTTGGGTGTCCATAAATGCGATCGCAGATCCTTGTCCCATCACCCACACCGATTGTCCGTCTAGGATAGGAATCGCATACTGGCCGATCAACCCTTGAAAGAAGCCAGAAGGCCGCAGAACGGTATAGTCCAGTTTTGTTTCGGCTAAAAAATCTTCGGTGCAGGATTTGAGGTCCATTAAGGGGACATGGGCGTACTTCTGAGACCCCATAATTGACATAAAGACAAAGCGCTTAATGGCCGCCGCCTCTGCTGCCTGAATCAAAGCCACCTTGCCATCCCAATCGACGATGCGGGTGCTAATCGGATCGGTGGGTCGAGTGGTGGCTGCATCAATCACTGCATCAACACCCCGAAGTGCGGGTGCAATAGTGTCAGGCTTGCTGAGATCACCCTGAATCAGACTCGCTCCCCATTCCTTCAAGAACGCAGCCTTACGGAGGTTCCGGACGAAACAAGCAACCTCATATCCCTCATCGATGGCGTGGCGGACAATTTGCCGTCCAAGCGTTCCAGTGGCACCAACAACAAGTACTTTCATGAGGGATATATTAAAAATCTTAACTTTTGTAATATTTTATCAGAAATTCCTAAGCAGCACAGAATCTCAATGGAAGCGCAGTGGTTCAGGATCGATCCGATTTGATCCCAAGCTCACAGAACAAACGAAGGCGCTTCACCATCAACAGACGATGAGCATCTATGCTGCAGTCCAGTGAGTGATCCTCATCTTGACCGAGTCTCGAAGTTTTCCCCAGCATCAACGATGCTAGAGAGTTTGCAATTACTAGCGCCGTTAGCGCAGCAGCAGATAATAGATTGCTCCCGATGACTTAATCACACCAGCACGAGCAGCAGCGCGATCGCCGGTCCCCATAAAGACATCCACTCGACCCGGACCTTGAATCGCGCTCCCGGTATCGTGATCCATAATGAATCGGCTCACCTCTTTGAACTCAAGCTGATTGTCGCGATTGAAGTAAGGAAGCTCTGTTCGGATTAAGGCCAAGGCTCCCGGCGGCATAATCGACTTATCTGTTGCAATCGAGCGCTCTGCCGTAACCGGCACGTTGATGCTTCCCATCGGTGGCGCACCGTTAGTTTCTCTAAAAAACACGAAGCTTGGGTTACGAGGTAGATAGCGATCTTGATCCTGGGGATTTTCTTTGAAATGCTTAATCAACGTGGGCAGACTCATTTGATCGAGGGTATATAGCTCGTCAGTGATCATCTCTTTACCAATGCTGACGTAGGGATGCTTGGTTTTCCCGGCAAAGCCCACAGACATGGTACTGCCGTCCGTCATCTGGAGCCGTGCTGATCCCTGTATTTGGACGAGAAAGGCCTCAAAGCGATCGCGCAGCCATACCAATTCCAGCCCCTTGAGCTTGCCCTTTGATCCCTGGAGGCCATCAGTCCCTTCAATCTGTGCGCGGGTGGGGTTAGGGGTGGGCCACTGGGCCAGGTCTGATGGCGCTTTGTAGAGCGGATATTTAAACTCTGCCGTGGGCCGACGGCTGGCGGAGAAGGTGGCCTCGTAGTAGCCGGTAAACAGAACGTTGCCTTGGCCGTCGTCGCCCACCGATTTGTAGAAGGTGAACTCGCGCTTGACAGCCTTTTCAAGGGCTTCAGGAGACGTTGACTGCACCACAAGCTGCCGAAAGCGCTGGACACTGCGACGAACCCGATCTCTCGTGATCCCCGAAACGGGGTAGTTCTTGTAATCCCCTGCTGACTTTGCGGTACTGAGGTATTTGAGACTGTCATCCAATGCCCGCAGCATCGCCTTCTTATCACCCTGTTTGCCAGTGGCGCTCACCCAGAGCTGGGTGTCGAGGGCTGGAGGAAGCTGCTTGACAGTCTTCAGCGGTGTACCCGCTGACGTGGGGGCCGCTAGGGCCACCGCACAGCTAATCACAAAGGGAACTGCAACTCTCAACATGGGCAAAGAAACCTAAAAGTCTGAAACATCATACCGTTAGAAACGGTCGACGCTCGAAGAAAAGACAGGTTCCACCCGAATCGCTGAAATGCTGGCAGGCCGAATCACCATATATTCGCCCTGAATCGTTTTGAGGGGAATATTAATGAAATCTCGCGAATCTGATTTAGGGACTAGCTCATTGCTGTACCACTGCTGAAACTCTTGAATCGTGGCAAAGCGGACTTCTTCTTGATGACCTCCTTCTAGGAATAGGTGGGCTGCAAACTCAGTGGCAGTTCTAGACATAGTGATAGCTCCGCGCAGACATCGACTTTAGTATGGACAAAATTCCACCCAAAACAACCTCTGGTCACCACTTTAAATTAGCCGCACCCCAAATTAGCAGCTATAGTGGAGTGGTACGAGGGTTCAATCCAAGGCGGCCCTATACTTTTTTGAAGGTTGCACTGTCAGCGCTGCAGGTTTTTAGCCCTACCGGATGGCTGGGCGGTCAAGAAGCTAATCCTCCTCTTTTGCAGGACACTACGGATGCCATTAACCAGGGTGCTAAGGCCATTCTGGTTGACTTTACCCATGTCACGTTTGTCGACAGCATGGGGGTGGGCATTTTGGTCAGAATTTTAAAACGCGCTGAAAAGGGCGGCTGTCATCTCTATCTTTGCTCTATGAACTCCAGCGCCCGCATGATTATGGATATGATCGGGGTCGATCAGGTCTTTGATATTCATGCTGATCGGCAATCGGTAGAAATGGCGTTAGCAGACCGAAATTAAGAAATTTGCGATTAAGCAGCCCAACCCCTCATCCTAAATCCTTCTCCCTAGGGAGAAGGACTTTGACTCTGGTTGAACAGCCAGTCTGTAAGGGCGCTTTATGTCAGTCCTTGAGCTTTCAAATGCTGTTCCATCCACTGTAGCTCTGGCAGCGGCCAGCTCGGTTCTGGGTCTTGGTGGTAGTCAAGATCAAGGTCATAGCCAGAGAGGCTATAAATTTCATCGAGCAGTGGCTTTAGGCTCACCGGAACTGGGGCATCATCACCCACTAAAGGAATCTCAAAAACAGGAAAAGCGTTTTGTACATTGAAGGGATAGAGTTGAGCCTGGGGGCGCTCAGCACTATTGCTGACCAGAATTCGGTAATGACTCTCAATGTCTTGGCCTGCCGATAGGGGAGTACCTGAGTGAAGCAGGTCAATTTCTACCAAATGCGTGCTGCTCTCTAAAATATCTAAACGCTTGCTTTCGTATTTCTGGCGTCCGGCTCCGCGTTTATTGACCGGCGATAATACTTCAATCACTGCAACCACATCGTTGATTTGAATGCTGCGAATTTCGAGGTACCGCTGTCGAACGGTGATCGGCAGCGGCAGGGTCACTTGAATCGGTTCGGCCACCGCCACATTACTCTTGAGAGGGGGCGATGAAACTTTTGTAGAGCTTCCGGCCTGACGAATGGAGGCGTCTGGGATGCCAATCAGAACCGATTGCTCTTGTTCGTCTCGTTTGTAGACTGCTTCTTCGACC
>JBAUJD010000267.1:0-3883 GCA_049683515.1 Thermosynechococcaceae cyanobacterium
GCTATGATGTTGTCGATCCGCGCCAGCTTAACCCTGAATTGGGCTATATTGCCGACGACGGCAGCAGTAAGGACGACGATTTCTCAAAGCTAGTTGAGACGCTCCATGATCACGAGATGGGTTGGCTGCAGGATATTGTGCCTAACCACATGGCCTACGACAGCGCCAACATCTTTTTGATGGACATCATGGAGTATGGCAGCAACTCAGACTATTACAACTTCTTCGATATTCAATGGGAGCATCCCTACAAAGATATTGAAGGCAAGGTTTTGGCCCCCATGCTGGGCGATTTCTATGGTCGCTGTCTCGAAAATAGTGACCTGCAGCTCAAATACGATGGGTCGGGTCTCAGCATTACCTACTTCGATCTGACCCTGCCCCTGCGGATTGAGTCTTATACCCAACTGATGACCTACGACCTAGAGCGACTGCGCGGGTCGCTAGGACGTGAGCATCCTGACTTTATTAAACTGCTGGGGATTCTGTATCTGCTCAAAAGTGCGATCGCAGAAAGTGGCGGGCGCGAATATCGCGATCAGGTGGCCTTCGTCAAAGGGCTACTGTGGGAACTGTATCAGTCCAACGCAGACATTCAGGCGTTTATTGATAGCAACATCGCCATCTTTAACGGCCAGCCCGAGAATGAGGTCAATCCGGCCTCTGAGAAAGACGAGGACGGGGATAAACCCAACTTTGATTTACTCGATACGTTGTTAGCCGATCAGTTCTTTCGCCTGTCTTACTGGAAGGTCGGGGCAGAAGAACTCAACTACCGCCGTTTTTTCACCGTAAATCAGCTGATCTGCGTCAGCGTTGACGACCCCCAAGTTTTTGAAATCACCCATAGTCTGATCAAAAAACTGGTAGATGAGGGCGTCTTCAATGGCGTCCGGGTCGATCACATTGACGGCTTATTCAATCCCCATCGCTACTTAGAACGCCTGCGACAGCATCTGGGCAGCAGCTACATCACCGTCGAGAAAATTTTAGAATCCGGGGAAACCCTACCCGAAGACTGGCCGGTGCAGGGAACGTCGGGCTACGACTTTCTCAATCAGGTGAACGGCTTATTCTGCCAGACTAATCACGAATCGGCCTTCACCCGCATTTACAAAAACTTCACAGGGGGCACCAAGCCCTACGAAGAGCTTAAAAATCAGTGCAAGCGATTGATCGCAGACAAAAATTTAGCAGGGGATGTCGAGAACCTTGCCAACATGCTCAAGCAGCTTGCCAGCCGCTACCGATATACCCGCGACTTTACCCTCAGCGGACTGAGGCAGGCCGTTGTCGAAGTGCTAGTCCTGTTTCCGGTGTATCGCACCTATGTCACCGAAGACCGACTCAACGAGCGCAACCGTACCTATATTTTGCGGGTGATTCAAGAGGCCAAGCGACAGATCCCTGAACACGTCAATGAATTCGATTTCATCGCGAAGCTATTTTTACTCGACTATGAAGAGGGCATCACTGACGTTGAAAAAGAGCAGTGGACCAACTTTGTCATGCAAATGCAGCAGTTCTCTGGACCGCTGATGGCAAAGGGCGTCGAAGATACGCTGTTCTATATTTACCATCGGTTTCTGTCGCTCAATGAAGTGGGCGGTTCACCGGAACGATTTGGCGTGACTGTGCCGGAGTTTCACGCCTTTAATCAGCAGCAGGTCACCTATTGGCCCCACTCAATGAATGCCTCGTCTACCCACGACACCAAGCGCAGTGAAGATGTGCGAGCCGTATTAAATGTGCTCTCCGAAATGCCGGACGAATGGGAAGCCGAAGTCACAGCTTGGCAGAAAATGAATCAGCCCCACAAGCGGATAGGGAGCGATCGCAGTATCCCCGATGCCAACGATGAATATTCTCTTTACCAGACCTTGGTGGGTGCGCTTCCCTTTGAAGCCTTTGACCATGACGAATTTGCAGGGCGCATTACTGACTATGTGATCAAAGCGGTGCGAGAGGCGAAGGTGCATACCGCTTGGCTGCGTCCGGATGCAGAGTACGAAGACGGTTTTGTTAACTTTGTGAATGCCTTGCTAGCACCCAACGAAGAGAATGAATTCTTGCCGCGATTACAGACGTTTCAGAAGAAAATTGCTTTCTATGGCATGGGCAATTCCCTTGCTCAATTGTTGGTTAAAATGACGGCCCCCGGTGTTCCTGATATTTATCAGGGGACTGAGATGTGGGATTTGAGCTTGGTGGATCCTGATAACCGCAGACCTGTAGATTATGAGCGTCGCCTCCATGAACTGCAGGAGTTACATCAATGGGCCGAGCGCGATCTACCCAGTTTGCTAGAAAATCTGATTGCCTATCCCGAAGATGGGCGCATTAAACTCTTTGTCACCGCTCATTTACTGGCTGCACGAACGGAGCACATTGATATTTTTCAAGAAGGGGACTATCTCCCGGTCAGGGTTTCAGGTAAGTATGCAGACCATGTTGTCGCCTTTATTCGTCGCGTTGGCACGCAGTATGCCCTTACGGTGGTGCCCCGATTCATGACGCAATTGGTTGAGCCGGGTACCTTCCCGTTGGAGAAAAAAGTATGGAAAGACACGGTCCTCGAAATGCCGAGCGGCATCTCTGCACTATGGAAAGATGTATTTACGCAGCAATCTCATAGGGGTACCGCCACTATTGCGGTTGGGCAAATCCTTTCTCAGTTTCCTGTGGCCCTCTTGGTTAGCTCTTCGGTCATCCAGCTTACATCTCAAAAGTACTAATGCCCTTTATCCCTCAGTCCCTTGCCCCAATCTTAGGAGCTATCTCTTATCCATAGGTCTCGAAATCTAGTTCTGGCCTACATCAAGAATTCTCAGGAAAGATTTCTACGATTCTCAGGAAGCCAGAAAAGTTTCCCCTAGACTGGTTGCATGACTGACTAATTGAGGAGTGTGGAGCGAAGCAATGGCGCAATTTTCAAAGCAAGGGGTCACTCTACCCCCTATGGATGTCTATAACCAGAAGCTGATCGCCAACGTTCACCCGCCTGACTGGGTTAACCCGACGCCCGTAGAATGCTATGACCTCGTGGTGATTGGGTCTGGTACAGCGGGTCTGGTGACAGCCAAAGGTGCTGCGGGTTTGGGCGTCGGCCTCAAAGTAGCCCTGATCGAAAAGCACCTCATGGGCGGGGACTGTCTGAATGTGGGTTGTGTCCCCTCTAAGTGTCTGATTCGTTCAGCACGGGTCGCTGCAGACATGCGAAGCTCCCAACCCTTCGGCATTGTGCCACCAGAGCAAGTAACGGTCGATTTCTCGGCGGTGATGGAACGGATGCGTAAAGTTCGCGCCCGCATTAGCCCCGTCGATTCCGCCGCAGGTGCTGCTAAGTCAGGGGTTGACCTATATTTGGGTGAAGGAACCTTCACCAGCTCGAATACGGTTGAAGTTGCCGGAAAAACCCTCCGCTTTAAGAAGGCTGTGATCTGCACCGGAGCTAGAGCCGTCAAGCCCAAAATTGAAGGGATTGAAACGGTGGGCTATCTCACCAATGAAACCGTTTTTTCATTAACAGAAGCGCCCAAGCAGTTGGCGGTGATCGGCGGTGGCCCCATTGGCTGTGAACTGGCCCAAGCCTTCCACCGATTAGGCAGCAACGTGGTTCTATTCCATCGCGGCGGACATCTTCTCAATAAAGAAGATATCGATGCCGCTGAGATTGTCCAAAAGACCTTTATTGAAGAAGGCATTCAGCTTGTTTTAGGCTCTCAACTCAAGCGCGTGGTGCAAACCGCGTCAGGTAAAGAAATTTTCTTTGAATCCGAAGGCCGTCAGCAATCAGTCATTGTCGATGAAATCTTGGCCGGGGCTGGTCGTGCGCCCAATGTGCAGGGGCTTAACCTTGAAGTCGTTGGGGTTGACTATGATC
>JBAUJD010000268.1:0-2142 GCA_049683515.1 Thermosynechococcaceae cyanobacterium
GGTCTGTACCTGCGCCTCTTGTTCTAAGACAACGGCTTCAGCTTTTTTCAGTTCACCCTGAGTTTCTGTGATTTCTTGATCAATCTGTTGGACGGCCTTGTCCTGGAGCTGGGCCTGTCGCTCAAGTTGCTGGACTCGTTCTCGTAGTTGGGCCTGTTCTGCCCGTTGGGGGTCTAAGCTGTGCAGGAGCGTGTTTCGTTGTTCGTTGAGCTGGCCCTGCTGCTGCATCCAGGCATCGGCAGACTCGGCGGTTTCTTGAGATTGCGATCGAATTGCGTCTAGATCAATTTGGGCCTGATCGCGCTGCCCAGTGAGAGCCGAAATCTCTTTCGATTCAAGCGTTTGACGCTGTTGTTCAATATTGGCAAGCGCTTGCTGATGGCTTCTGAGCTGCGTTTGGGTTTGGGCAATGGCCTCAGTTGTCTTCTCTTGAGCGGTGACTAGCTCAGCTTTTTGACGCTGAAGCTGCCGCAATTCGGCTTCTTGATTGGCAATTTGCGACTGAACGGCGAGCTGTTCTTCTTCGCCTAATGCCCTCACCTGAGCATTGAGTTCTTCGAGTTTGGCGGTGACAGTTGCGATTTCAGCGCTGGCGGCAGTAATCTTGGCGGTCAGTTGTTCTTGAGATGCACCGTTGGCGACGATTTGCTGCTCTAGCGTTTCAATCTGCGTTTGTAGATCCTTCCACAGCAGCACGCCCTCCCAGGTTTTCTTGCTCTGCAGTTCAGCACGCAGGGCTTTGTATTTTTGGGCCTTGATGCGATCGCGATCTAATCGATCTCGTTGTTCAATGAGTTCTGTTTCAACAATGCGGAATCGATCTTCCTGATCTTTGACCACATCGAGCTTATCTCTGCCCTGATTAATCTTGCGATCAAAGTTCGCCACTCCCGCCAGTTCGTCAATGATTTCCCGTCGCTGACGAGCATTCATTGACACAATATTAGTGACATCCCCCTGCAACACCACGTTGTAGCCTTCAGGATAAATACGGCGACGGTTTAACTCTTCATGTAGCTTCGATAACGTGCAAGGCTCATCATTCATCGCATAGGAAGAGGTATAAGTACCCTGCTTCGTTACCCGGAGCTTGCGAGTCACCTTCCATTCATCGGGGGCTAGAGTCTCTTGGGCATCTGCATCACTGTCCGTTGGCTTATCTGTTACCTCGGCAAGATCGGCTTTAGGGTCTGTTCTTTCCGGGTCAAACGCAGCAGACTCTTCTACTTCTTCTTCAGCGAATTCAGCGAGTTCGGCCTCAGAAAGCTGAAAGGTCACCGAAACTCGCGTTTCAATGATGGCGTGACCCCGTTTAACCTGAGCATGGTTCACCAGATCCGGGAGCCGTTCTGCCCGCATCCCCTTAGATGTGGATAGCCCTAGGGCAAAGAGGAGTGCATCTAGGAGGTTAGATTTGCCAGAGCCGTTAGGACCAGAGACGACGGTAAACCCTGGCAGCATCGGGATTTTAGTCGTACCGCCAAAGGATTTAAAGTTAGAAAGTTCGAGCTGCTTTACGTACACAAATTGCCAGTTAAGTTAAACCATTACAACAAAGGGGTTCTAGCCCCAGCTAGACCAAGACAAGCATACGAATTGCCAACAGGGTAGCATGTCTGTTCTATTTTGTTGCTTGAATCTGAAGAATCTTGCTTTAGGATAGGTCTACTGTCAATATTCGTTACGCTATAAAAGAACGCTCATATATATTACAGATAAAAATCATGGGTTTATTTGGATTTGGCAAAAAACTCACCCTTCCGACCTCTGAGGAAGCACTATCGGGACGCTCCGACACAATGCCGGTCCCCTCGACACACTTTGTCAATGGTCACTCTCTAAAAGCTCCATTCCCCGACGGCATGGAAACCGCGATTTTCGGTTTGGGGTGTTTTTGGGGTGCAGAACGCAAGTTCTGGCAGCAGGAAGGCGTTTACAGTACAGCAGTCGGCTATGCCGCAGGGTCAACCCCCAATCCGACCTACCAAGAGGTGTGCTCAGGAATGACGGGGCATAACGAAGTCGTTTTAGTCGTCTTCGATCCCAGCGTTATTTCTTACCCCGATCTGCTCAAGGTGTTCTGGGAAAGTCATAACCCCACCCAAGGAATGAAGCAAGGAAACGATACCGGCACTCAATATC
>JBAUJD010000269.1:0-8700 GCA_049683515.1 Thermosynechococcaceae cyanobacterium
CTTCCCATGGGGCCTGTTTGCCCTGATGCTGTTGTCCGATCTCAAGTAGTGCTTGGCTGAGACTCGCATCGCTGAGAGAATGATCTGAGGCGGATAGCCGCTCACGGGGTTGCTGATGGGATAGCGCCTCTTCCCATTCTGCAAGGGTGAGATGAGCGTCTGCTTGGGTCATTCCCATGGCTCCATCTGCTCCTAATTGGTACACACCGCCGTGGACATGGCCGCGCTGGCCTAGCAGTTCTACCGCCACTTGTGTACCCGGCACACAGGCGTTCGTCGTGCAATAGGCGTGGGCAAACAGGGCTAGGGTCGAGACGCCATATAGGGGCAAGTGGAGTTGCTGGGCCAAGGTTCGAGCCGTGACAACGCCGAGGCGGGTGCCGGTATAGCCGCCTGGTCCCTTAACAACCGCGATCCAAGTTAGCTCAGACCACGTATGGGGCTGGATCAATTCACTCAGATGCTGATGCAAATAGAGGGATAAATCACGTCCCACCGTCCAGGCTTGGTGGTGATTGACCTCAGCAAAGTTACTGAGACCCAAGCGCAGGGTGGGGCTGGCGGTATCAATGCCTAGAGCGTATTGAAATGAGGAAGAGTCAGGTGACATCGGTAATGAAAGGCAAAATGCCTTCTCATTGTTGCATCTGGCACAGCGGGGTACGCTTGAGAAACTATAAATCTCCCCATCATGTTCCCTAGCTTTTTACCTGCTGATACGGCTCGACTCACTGAAGCCACCTCTATTAACGCGGCTCGTCAGATGCAGCGGCAGGAGATTCAGACCGGCTTCAGTGCGGATGCGATCGCAACGACCTATCTACAGCAGGGAGCGAATGGCGTACCGATTCTTTTATTGCATGGTTTTGATAGTTCTCTATTAGAGTTCCGACGCCTCATCCCTCTGCTGGCTGGGCAGCAAGAAACGTGGGCTTTAGACCTACTAGGGTTTGGCTTTACAGACCGTCCGGCAGATATCACCTTTAGCCCTGCAGAGTTAAAGCGCCATCTCTATCAGTTCTGGAAAACCCTCATTGACCGCCCCGTGATTCTGGTTGGTGCTTCAATGGGAGGCGCTCTGGCGCTAGATTTTAGCCTTGCCTACCCTGACTGCGTAGACCGGCTGGTGCTTTTAGATAGTGCAGGGTTTGCCACATCGCCAGTCCCTACGAAGCTGATGCGACCCCCTATCGATGGCTGGGCCACGGCTTTTCTGAGAAACCCTGGTGTGCGCCGACGCATTAGCCAACAGGCCTATTGCGATCGCAACTACGTCACCCCCGACGCCGAACTCTGCGCCTCCCTGCATCTTCAGCATCCCCGCTGGCAGGCCGCTTTGATTGCCTTTGCCAAAAGTGGCGGCTATAACTTTTTAGCCCACAAAATTGCTCACATCTCACAGCCCACCCTAATTTTATGGGGTGAGCAAGATCGAATTATGAATCGCAAAGATGCTCCGAAATTCCAGCAGGCCATTACCAATAGCCATCTTATTTGGATTCCTAATTGCGGCCATGTGCCCCACCTAGAGCAACCTCAGCTCACCGCCGATCACATTTTGGTGTTCGCCCACAACGGTCAAGCGCAAGCACTCTAAGCCATTTGGCAACAGACTCACGCAACAATTATTAAGATACATTTACATCCTTCGGTAGAGTCGAGAGCGAATCGTCGGCTTTTATGCTGCAAACATAGGCCCAACTGTTGATGCAGCCATAGGCCATAGCGCTAAATCGCCGTCCTAATTTAGTTCAAAAAGGTTGACTTTTCATGAAGCTAATGCAATATTAGTTTACATAGCGTTACAAATTACTCATATTCAGACCGTTTATACATCCAGCCCAATCTTTTTGGATGATGGCGCTCTGAATCCTAACGCCTCTTAATTCTTACGTCCCCTGCTGCTCTCCTCAATTCTTTTAGATTATGAAAACTGCATCTAACGATCTTGTCCGCTCTTATCTCCATGAAATTGCCCGCTTCCCACTGCTAACCCATGAAGAAGAAATTCATTTGGGCAAACAGGTTCAGCAATATGTTGCCCTGCAAGCCATCAACGATACGCTGACTGAAGCTTTAGAACGAGAACCCACCGGTTCGGAGTGGGCCGACCAGGCTGAGCTATCGAAGGTAGAGCTAGAGCAGGCCGTTGCACTCGGCGAAGCGGCAAAGCGCAAAATGGTCGAAGCCAATTTACGGCTGGTGGTCTCCGTCGCCAAGAAATATACCAATCGCCAAGTAGAGCTGCTTGACCTGATTCAAGAAGGCACTATTGGCCTGCAGCGCGGTGTTGAGAAGTTTGACCCTATGAAGGGCTATCGCTTTTCAACCTATGCCTACTGGTGGATTCGTCAGGCCATGACCCGTGCGATCGCAGAAAAAGGCCGCACGATTCGACTGCCCATTCACATCACCGAAAAGCTCAACAAGATTAAAAAGACCCAGCGCCAACTCTCCCAAACCTTGGGCCGGAATGCCACCGCAGAAGAGCTGGGCGCAGAACTCGATCTTACTGCCAAGCAGGTACGGACCTATCTCAAGCATGGCCGTCAGACCTTCTCGTTAGACGTTCGCATTGGTGAGAAGCAAGACACCGAATTAGGCGATCTCTTAGAAGATGAGAGTCAGTCCCCCGAAAACTATGCCGCTAGCTCTTTACTTAAGGACGATCTGCAGCAGTTGATGGGTGAGTTGACCGGCCAGCAGCAGCAGGTGCTGGCGCTTCGGTTCGGCCTAGAAGACGGCAAAGGTTTGACCCTCGCCAAGATTGGTGACATCCTCAGCGTCAGTCGAGAGCGGGTGCGCCAAATTGAGCGTGAAGCGCTAGCGATTCTGCGTCGCAATAAATCAGCTCTTCAGGAATATCTGACCTAAACGCGGCCTAACGCCCCTCCCTGGTTGGCTGACAAAACTTGCCTATCTCTGCTGAAATTCTCTCACCCTAGCTCTGGAACAAGAAGAGATTTGCACCCCAACCTCTCTCCCAGAGGGGCTGGGGGTGAGAGATATAAACTGTTGTCAGTCCATCAGCTCTGCTCCTTTCTGATTCGACCCTCCGCGCTGGAGTTTAATCAGCTATTGCACGCCGTGTAGGACACCACTAGACATGCCCATTAAAGATAAGCCTCAGCGTCCCCGCCCCAATCTGATTACTTCTCTCCTCCTTTTTCTGCCCGGTCTGCTGTTGCTGGCAAATATTGTTTTGCCCATCTTTAGAGGGCCACAGGTGCCTCGTGTTCCCTACAGTTTCTTCTTAGAGCAAGTCCAGGACGGGAATGTGGCTCGTGTCTCCGTCGGCCAGGATCTGATTCGCTACAAGCTCACAGAAGCTAGTGAACAACCTGGTCAGGTGTTGCAGACCACGCCTATCTTTGACCTAGAACTCCCTAAAACACTAGAGGCCAATGGGGTCGAGTTTGCGGCGATTCCCCCCGCCGGCAACCGCTGGTTTTTTACACTCTTGGGTTGGATTTTGCCCCCGATTATTTTTGTGGCTATTTTTCAGCTCTTTAGTCGTCGCCAGGGCGGTGGTCTCTCCGGTGCATTACCCATTACCAAGAATAAGGCCAAGGTCTATGTCGAGGGTGACGACAATAAGGTGACCTTTGGTGATGTTGCTGGGGTTGAAGAATCGAAAACGGAGCTGGCTGAAATTGTAGAATTTCTGCAGTCCCCGCAGCGGTTCACCGATATCGGCGCTCGAATTCCTAAAGGGGCGCTGCTGATTGGTCCTCCAGGAACGGGTAAAACGCTCCTCGCAAAGGCCGTCGCCGGTGAAGCAGGCGTACCGTTCTTCAGTATCTCAGGGTCTGAATTTGTCGAACTATTTGTCGGAACAGGGGCTGCGCGAGTCCGTGATTTGTTTGAGCAGGCCAAGAAAAAAGCGCCCTGCATTATCTTTATTGATGAGCTAGACGCCATTGGTAAATCTCGCAGTGGTGGTAATGGCTTTGTGGGGGGCAACGACGAGCGTGAACAGACGCTGAATCAACTTCTCACTGAGATGGACGGCTTTGGCGCTGGGGATGCCACGGTCATTGTCTTGGCTGCGACGAATCGACCGGAGACGCTAGATCCTGCGCTACTGCGTCCGGGGCGCTTTGACCGTCAAATTTTAGTAGACCGTCCTGATCTATCCGGTCGTCTAGCGATTCTGGATATCTATGCCCAGAAAGTAAAGTTAGGGGTTGATATTGATCTTAGAGCGATCGCAGCCAGAACCCCTGGCTTTGCCGGAGCCGATCTTGCCAACCTCGTCAATGAAGCCGCACTGTTAGCCGCTCGGCGCAGGAGCGAAACGGTCGAAGAGCAAGATTTTGCGGAGGCCGTAGAGCGAGTGGTGGCTGGTCTTGAGAAAAAGAGCCGCGTTCTTAACGCGAAAGAGAAAGAAATCGTCGCCTATCACGAAGTAGGCCATGCCCTCGTTGGGGCGATGATGCCCGGTAGTGACGAAGTTCAGAAAATTTCGATTGTGCCGCGCGGCATGGCGGCGCTGGGCTACACCCTGCAGGTACCCACAGAAGATCGGTTTTTGCTCAATGAAACCGAGCTGCGCGGACAAATCACAACGCTGCTGGGCGGGCGAGCCGCTGAGGAAGTGATTTTCAGCAAGATCACCACTGGAGCTTCTAATGACCTGCAGCGGGCCACGGACCTCGCAGAACAAATGGTGACCTCCTACGGCATGAGTCAGGTGCTGGGGCCATTGGCCTATGCTCAAGGTCAGCAGAATAACTTTCTGGGCAACAACGGCAATCCGCGCCGTATGGTGAGTGAGGCCACGGCTGAGGCCATTGATCAAGAGGTCAAAGCCATCGTCGAAAAGGCCCACGAAGATGCGTTAGATATTCTTGAATACAATCGAGACTTGCTCGATGCGATCGCACTTCAACTCCTCCACACCGAGGTCATGGAAGGGGAACACCTACAGAGGCTTTTGAGCCAAGCTAAGGTTAAAGCGCCAGAGCCAGAACAGCCGAAACCGGCCAAATCGAAGTTTGTCATTGCCTAAGATACTCGTTATTGAAACAGACAAAGGGCGTTCCTGATCGGGGGCGCTCTTTACGCTTAAGTCGCGCAATAAGAACTATGGAACGCTTTAACGTCACGGTCATTCAACGCTTTTGGGCTATTGCAAAAACCTACTGGTCCAGCGATAAAAAATGGCAGGCCCGAGGGCTGCTTGTGCTGGTGGTGATTTTATCTCTGGGCTATACGGGCCTCAGCGTGGTGCTCAACAACCAGCGAGGTGCAATGATTTCAGCCCTCTCCGGCCATGATGAGTCCAGATTTTGGCATACGATTGTTATCTTTGCTGGGGTGCTGGTGGCCTATGCTCCTATCTATGCGGGATATGTTTATCTCCGAGATCGCCTCGGGCTGCAGTGGCGGCAGTGGCTCACCGAGCATTTTATTGATCATTATTTTCAAGATCGTTCTTTTTATACCCTCGCAGGGGGTGAGGGAGAGATCGACAACCCTGACCAACGAATTGCCGAAGATATCCGCAGCTTTACCCAAGAGTCGCTGGCCTTTGCGTTAGTGGTGATTAGCTCGCTGCTCGGCATTGTGGCCTTTAGCGGGGTGCTATGGAAAATATCGAAGCCGCTGGTGCTGTTCTTGGTGCTGTACGCGCTGGTGGGTACGCTGCTAACGGTGGGTGTCTTTGGTAAGCCGCTGGTCCGCCTTAATTTTGCCCAGCTCAAGAAAGAGGCTGATTTCCGTTTTAGCATGGTGCGAATTCGAGAAAATGCAGAGGCGATCGCATTCTATCGAGGCGAAGAACGCGAGTCTGAGCAGATCAAGGGCCGATTTGATGAGGTCTTCGAGAACTTCAAGCGTCTGATCTTCTGGCAGCTTAACCTCAACTGTCTCACTAACGCCTACGAATTTATCCCGTTCATTTTGCCTGCGATCGTGGTTGCGCCCGGTATTTTTGCAGGCGATCTAGAAGTGGGGAAAGTCACAGAAGCTCAAGGCGCATTTATCCAGGTGTTTTTCTCGCTGAACTTGATTGTGGCGAGGTTCCAAGAGCTAACCTCTTTCGGAGCCGGTATCAATCGTCTTTACACCTTTGCTGAAGGTTTGGGGCAGGTTGAGGGCCAATCTTCTGAAACAGCCAAGAACGCAGGGGTGGTCATAGAGTCTTCTGAAACAACCCTCACAGACGAGCAACAGGTCGAGGTTGCTGAGCATGATGGCTTTTCCGATTCTCAAACGGAAGCGGTTTCCCCAGTGACTGCGGCGCACCCTACCATTACGACAGAGATTGCAGATCGGTTAGAGATCTCTAATTTGACGCTCTTCACGCCCAACTATCAGCAGATGCTGGTGCAAGATCTGTCTGTGGCGCTAGCGCCGGGGGAGGGACTGCTGATTCGGGGGCCGAGTGGGTGCGGGAAGAGTTCGTTATTGCGTGCGATCGCAACCCTCTGGAATTCTGGCAGCGGCACTCTCTATCGACCGGAGCCGGAGCAGATGCTGTTTTTACCCCAGCGTCCTTACATGATTTTGGGCACCCTGCGCGATCAGATGCGCTATCCCCACCTTGAAGGAGAAGTTGGGGATGATAAACTGCACCACATTCTAGAGCAGGTCAACTTGCCCGACCTCGATCATCGGTTTGGGGGCTTAGATGCTCAGCAGGACTGGTCTTCTGTTCTATCTTTGGGGGAGCAGCAGCGGTTAAGCTTTGCGCGGTTGCTTTTGAATCAGCCCAAGTACGCTGTTCTTGATGAAGCTACAAGCGCCCTTGATTTAGATAATGAAGCGGCGCTCTATCAGCAGTTACAGGAAACTCAGACCACTTTTTTGAGTGTAGGACATAGAGAAACCCTCGTGACTTATCATCAGCGAATTCTTGATTTAGCTACCGATCACACTTGGCAGCTCAATTGGCTACACTAAACGAAGGTAAAGCCAGGTATAGCAGCATTAATAGAACCAGAAAGCTGCGTATTTTTTATGACTCCGATAAGTTCATCACGCCCGGACAGTCCACCCACTCCATCATTGTCAATATAAATACCACTGCTATTAGTGCCTACAGGACCGGAGACAGAGCCGAAATTATAGGATAAACCACTCTTTAGCTGAATTATGTCTGTACTGGCAACAAAATCAGAAATAACAGCATAATCACCCAAACCCGCTGATGCAGAATTGCCATCGTCATAAAATACTCTAGTAGATGATGCCAAGATAAATCTATCAGATCCAGTCCCACCCTGAAGTGTATCAATTTCGCCTACACCAAAGGTGACAGTATTTGCACCGATGAGGGTATCGTTACCCAAGCCACCGATTAGATAATCGTTCCCAGCAGCACCGTTTAAGACGTTATTGGCACTATTTCCATAAATGATATTGTTAAGGTTATTGCCAGTCCCATTGATTGCAGACGAACCAAATAATGTCAGATTTTCGACGTTAGCAGCTAATGAATTGACGGTAAAAATAGAATATGCTGTATCAATACCTGCATTTGCAGCTTCGACAATAGTGTCATTTGTGAGATCAGTAGCAACATAAGAAAGATAGTAAATATCATTGCCAGCCCCTCCCCTTAAGATGTCATTGCCAACCCCAGCATATAGGTTGTCATTACCATCACCACCATCCAACGTATCATTTCCAACGCCATCTCTTAGAATATCGTTACCCAAGCCACCGATTAGATAGTCGTTCCCAGCAGCACCATTTAAGACGTTATTGGCACTATTTCCATAAATGACATTGTTAAGGTTATTGCCAGTCCCATTGATTGCAGACGAACCAAATAATGTCAGATTTTCGACGTTAGCAGCTAATGAATTGACGGTAAAAATAGAATATGCTGTATCGATACCTGCATTTGCAGCTTCGACAATAGTGTCATTTGTGAGATCAGTAGCAACATAAGAAAGATAGTAAATATCATTGCCAGCGCCTCCCCTCAAGATATCATTGCCAGCGCCAGCGTACAGGTTGTCATTACCATCACCACCGTCCAAAATGTCATCGCCAGAGCTGTCTCGTAGAATGTCATTTCCATCACTACCCATGAGGGTATCGTTACCCAATCCACCGATTAAATAATCATTGCCAGAAGCACCATCAATAAAATCGTTCCCGGCTAGGCCATTGATGGTTTGATCTTCCCATGTGCCGAGAATATAATCATCACTATTAGATGGGGTATTAACTATTGCCGACAAACCAAAAATATAGTTTGTATTGTCATTAGTAGAACTTGTGTCAATCCAGGCAAAGTACGATCCAGCACCTAATGTTGAACTGAGTTGTCCATTGCTTCCGCTGTATGCACCATCACTGTAGAGTGTTTCTCCAGAATCGACAATTCTATTGTTGTTAAGATCTGAGATAAGTCTGATGTTGGCGTTGTCTGTTAATCCAGATAGAGTTAGGCTAACATCGCTCGTCTGAGTCAGATTAAATTGATAGACATCGGTTCTGTCTACTGTTCCAACAAAGTCTTGATAGGTTTTAGGAGCACTCAAATTACCAATGTTGAGCGCCATATTGAGGCTGTCGCCGGGATTAGAAGGAGTTGTCGGTGGGGTCGCTATTGCCGACAAATTAAAGGTGTAGTTTGTGTTGTCATTAGTAGAACTTGTGTCAATCCAGGCAAAGTACGATCCAGCACCTAATGTTGAACTGAGTTGTCCATTGCTTCCGCTGTATGCACCATCACTGTAGAGT
>JBAUJD010000270.1:0-3278 GCA_049683515.1 Thermosynechococcaceae cyanobacterium
GGCTAGAGCCGCAATCTGTGCCGTTCTGAGCGCTTCAGCTTTGGTTTGACCCGCTTCCAATGCTTGATAGAACTGGCCCATGAGGTCTGTCGTGGCCTGATCATCAATGGACCAAAGGGTCGCTAGGGTACTACGAGCACCAGCCTGCACCGCAATACCCGCTAGGCCCAAGGTAGCCCGCTCATCTCCCACCGCAGTTTTGCAAGCGCTGAGAACGAGGAGGTCAACGATGCTGTTGGGATTCTCAAAATCACGCTGCTGGAGTAGATTAGCCAGTCCATTCCCTTTCAAGAGCTGGTCCCATGTCAACAGGTAGGTGTTATCGATACTGGAGCTAAATTCTCCGTGGGTGGCAATGTGAACAATCGAGAAAGGTTTAGACTGTAGGGTTCGGGTTAGATTTTTGACTGTAAATTGTTGGTTCACCAGATCTTGGCTTCTGGGTACTTCAAGGTTGATTTGGTCTAGCTCGCTACTGACGTTGACGAGGGGGGCAAAATTACGACCATCGACGGTGCGCTGCTCGTCGATACCCGCCACTAACACATTCCGTGGTGCTTGCTGCTGTGGCGGTGATGTGACGAGCTGTAGGCTGGGGACGAGGGCAATCGCATATTTCTCGACGAGGTACTGTTGCTGTTGCGGGTCATAGAGCACCGCCATAGGAATATTCCGCAGCGGACCGTCTAGTGCAAAGGCGAGGGTATCAACCCCTTTGGCTTGCAATGTTGGCTCCATTGGCTGAATTAACCAGGTATAAAGCTGACTTGAGACCTGCCTCACTTGGGTCATGCGGGTAATATTGGGCAACGAGGTCTGGAGCTGTTTAATGGTTGCTTCGAGCTGCTCTTCTGGAACCGCTGTGCTAAAGAATTCTAGTTGCTCTTGCCGAGGAATCTTGAGAATAAGCGCCAACCGATTTTGAAGAATAATGGGGTAGACTACCGCTGCATTCGAGTCTTGTTGATCAACGATTTTGTCAATAGTTTCCTTTGAATCAAGACAAGCGGATCGAAAATAGTTCTCTAGTTCAGCAACCTTGAGAGACTCCAACACTGTTCGGGCCTGCTGCAGCCGGTCTTGACTGGGAGGCGTTCCTGTGGGACTGAGCAGCAGTAGATCGACGAGGTCACGATAAACAGGTTCAACCTCTTCTCGAAAAGAGAACTGCACCTCTGGATTCATTGTGGCTAAATCCCGTCGCAGGGATTGGAGATTAACGACGGCGTCTGAATAGGATGCGATCGCATTTTCTGTTTGCCCTTGACTCTTCTGGAGGCGACCCCGTTGCCATTGCCATTGGTAAGATAAATCCGCCATATCGAGCGATTGTGACAGCAGCAGCGCCTGCTCCGTCAACTGCATCGCATCTGTGTATTGTTGACGTTGCTCGTACGTCTTGCCGAGCGTACCCAAAGCCAAACTTTGGGCGCGAGAATCACCCAAGTCTTTTGCCTGTTGAATCGCGGTGGCTAAGAGTTGGGCACTTTCTCTGAGATGGGACTGGGCCTTGGAACCGTCAGCCGCCTCCCACTGCGCCAGCGTCTCACTGAGAAAAATGGTGGCATAAATAGAGGTCCGACTGGGGGGCAGTTGTTTGATCTGAGACGTGAGCTGAGGCCACAGCGCCTCCGCGCCACTCCACTCATTATTCTCAACACGAATTGCAAATGCTTGAAGTTGAGCCTGCGTCTGCAGTTCGAGCGAGTCGGTACTGTTCGCGATCTCTTGGTATAGCGCCATCGCCTGGGTGTCATTGCCCTGAGCGCGTAAGGTCTGACCTAAGCTCAATTGGGTGCTGACTTGGCCTTCAGCGTTCGACAACCCGGTTATAATTGCCAGACTTTCTTCCAGTGCTTCTTGAGAAAGCTGCAGATCGCCAACGACACGAAAGACATTCCCTAGGCTGCGCAGCCCCGTTGCCTTCAGCACCGAATCGGGTTCACTACTGAACTGTGCTTTCGCTTCTAGCAAAGTAGCGCGGGCCTGACGGTACTGCCCTATGGATTGCTGGGCTTGAGCTTGATTGATTTTGCTCTGTAGAACTTTGGCCGATTCGCCCGCTTGGGTATAGGCGATCGCAGCCTGTTGCCAACTGGCGAGGGCGTCTTGAGGACGTCCGCGTTCTAGCTCTAAGCGTCCTTTGATATCTAGCAGTTGAGCCAAGACGGGTAGGTTACCGCTCTGAGTCTCTTGACTTTGCCCAAGAAGAGCCAGACCTTCGTCAACGCTTTGCTGGGCCTCTGACCATTGGCCGAGTCGCTGATGGGTGAGGGACAGATTTCCTAATGACGTTGCCTCTCGGATGCGATCGCCCTCTCGATTAGATGCCTTGGCAGCTTGCTCAAAGACCTGAGCCGCCTGAGTCAATTGACCCGATTCATACAATGTCTGGCCTTGCTGAAGCAGCACTTCAGCACTGGTCGCCGCAGACTGTTCTGAGGCAGCCTGCTCAGCCAGGGGTGCTGAACGAGCTGGGGGTGCCCAGAGCAGAGACATACACACAGCCGTACTTAGCAATAAAACAGTGCGGGAGTTGTGAGACTGTTGACGATACCTGAGCCATACCCAGGAGAAAATCTGATCAAAATCATGGCTTGTCACAATGCTTCTCTCATTGAACGTAAAGGATTCATCCAAACTATCCCTGACAGTCTGACTCGGGCCAAGACCTGACATTCGGGGCTGCCGCCGCAACCAGCATCAGTTGCCCCTCTGTGTTGGTTGTCCATCCTTGCGCCTCATTGATTTGCCGCGTTGATTTTTGAGGTGGCGTTGAGCGTGTTTGCGTTTGCTGAGTGTTGTGATGATTTAAGTCCCGCTCTACGGGGGCATTCAGTGTCACTAAGCCCACCTGAAAGGCATCCTGTCCCAGCGACTCTTGGGCCGTCGGCGGCACTCCACCTCGTCCAGTCACCACAAAATCACTGCGGCCTTGCTGAGCGGAACAACTTCTGACCACTTGAATCTCAGGAGGTCGAATCGTGAAATTAACAGTGTTATCACTGGGATCAACTTCCGAAGTTTGAACGGTGACGCTCCCTGGAAGATTAGTACTAGAACTGGCTGTAATGTCGTTCAGCGGCGTCAGAAAATCGCGGGGTTCAATGCCAAACCGTCCCTGAGTAGTGAGGCTGATGTTCCCGCCTTGCCCATCCACTGCATTCGCGATAATGTCGCTGCCGTTTAGACCCTCTGGCGGCAACGCTAATAGTATCGGAGTGTTAATAGAAATATTGCCGCCATTGGCCTCTCCGAGGGCATCGACAGAAATGAGG
>JBAUJD010000271.1:0-8559 GCA_049683515.1 Thermosynechococcaceae cyanobacterium
CACCAACACAGATCGAACAGCGGACCAATCCCCCACGGGTGCGGTCTGATCATCGGTCCATAGAAGTTTTGCCATCAACAGCCGCATTACAGCATCACCGACAAACTCAAGCTGCTCATAGTTCGCCGTTGATGAAGCCGAGGGGTGCGTCAGGGCTAAATCTAGCAGCCCCCACTGCACCGATGCTGATGGAGCCAGTCCCAATCGAGCGATCAGATTTTGCAGTTGTTTGTGGCGACCTGGGTTAACCGTGGTTATCGTCATCTCACCCATTCTATTACCCATGACCTATCACCCGACCCAGCCCAAGAGCAACGCATTAACAAGTCATCGTCTTCAAAAAATGAAAGAGTAGGACATAAGCCGGGTTCTGTTCTCCTAGTCTGCGATTGGGGTTTAACCCACACCGACTAGGGGGCGGTTATCTATCTGGGACGACTGTTACCAGTCGCCTCAAGCGGCGTCTAACGCTGGAGCCGGAAAAAGACCAACCTGGCCCCATCTGCCTTGCTCCCCACCGGGGTTTACCGAGCCAACACCTCTCGATGTTGCTGGTGCGCTCTTACCGCACCTTTACACCCTTACCTGTGCGTGCAAGCACGCCATCGGCGGTATGTTTCTGTGGCACTATCCTCACGGTCACCCGCACTGGGCGTTACCCAGCAAGTCTGGTCTTTTGGGAGCCCGGACTTTCCTCAAATTTACCAAGGGCAATTTACCAAGGGCAAACCTGCAACCACCTGCGCCTACTCTTCCGATGATTATCTTAGCGTGACCTGTGTATTGATAACGGCAACAGAAAATGTCAAGGTGGGCACAAACGCTCTGTTATGCTGGACGCCTCTCAAATCCCTTGAGAGAATAGAATCCGACTGTGGGCTTTCTGCGAAAGCCCACATCTGGCGAGCTGTTATGAGGTCAACCACTATGTTGTATAAGCATTCATTGACGTTTGTATGGGCAGTGTTGATTGCCTCGGCTCCCTTTGTCGGTGAGGCGGTGGTGTTCGCGCAGGCCGTCACCACCCTGCCCGCAGGAACGCAGCTCAAAATTAGCGATTCTAGCCAGATGGCTCCCATTAACCAGGCGCTGATGCAGCGCTTTCAGGCCCAGAATCCTAATGCTCAGGTGACGTTGAAGGCGGGTGAAGCCGTGGCGGGTCTAGAGGCTGTCCTGGCTGGTCAGACTGACTTGGCTTCCATTAGCCGCCCTTTAACGGAGGATGAGCGCAGCCAGGGGCTGGTTCAGGTGCCAGTGACGCGGGAAAAAATTGCGATTGTGGTAAGGAAAGATAATCCGTTTCAGCAAAGTCTGACCATTGATCAGGTCAATAAAATTACCGCAGGCGAGATTACGAATTGGGAGCAGGTCGGGGGAACACCAGGTTCTATTCAGATGGTGCAGCGATCTCCCACGAGTAATGCGGCTCAGGCACTGCAGCGATACCCTCAACTGCGGACGACGCTAGCGGGTCAAACCAATGACCAACCCGTTGAGATTGATGGGCTGGCTGCCGCTTTAGGTCAAAATGGCGTTAGTTTTGCCCTCGTCAGTGAGCTGGCCGGTCACCCTGACATTCGAGCTTTACCCATGTATGGTAATTTGCCCTCTGATGAGCGTTACCCTTTTTCGCAGCCCTTTACTTATGTGTATAAAAAAGACGCCAATGCTGCGGTGCAGGCTTTTATAGGGTTTGTTGCAGGGGCTGAGGGACAGCAGGCAGTGGGAGATGCGATCGCATCCCCCCAGAACTATCCTGCTCAAGTCGTAGCCGCACCTCCTTCTTCAGATTCACAGCCCACATCACAGCCCACAGCCCCTCCATCCCCATCGACGGAGGGGGTGCCTGAAGCGACCGGCGCAGACACTCAAACCAACGGACTTGAAGAAATTGATTGGCTCCCCGTCGCCTTGGTCGCATTGGGCTTAGGTGTGCTTGCCATTGCCGTAATGAAAGCAACCGCTGCGCGTAAGAAACAAGCCAGCATTCCTAAACCCGCACCTAATTATTCTGAACGGGTCAAAACAGAACTGCCAGCGTCAGAGATGCCTCGCACTGACGACGTCGTAGTGGCGTTAGAACCTGAACCCCTCCCGGTCGAACCGCCCGAAGAATCGCGCCGTCGCGAAAATATTGTCCCTGAGTTTGCTGAATTCAATACACAGATGCAGACTGCCGCAACTCAACTCCAAGGGGCCGCAGAAACGGTGTCAAACCCTGAAGCAGGCGATCCTGCCGCTACGAAACTGCAAGTAGACAGCGGCGAAGATGCCATACACACTCGGCTCCAGGCCAATGATGAATGGACTGATTCGGATAGCACTCAACTGCAGGTTCCGGAAGAGCCTGCATCCCCAACTCAGCTTCAAGAGGCTGATATATCAGATCAAAACACTCAGGTTCAAGATCCGTCTATGACTTGGCTCCAGGAACCAGGGGACCAGGGTTAACTCCCCAAGATAAATGCAATGATAAATAGGCCATATACCACGCCGATTTTGAGGGCATTCAGGGCTTCTCCCCAGAGCGATTTGCGAGCATTGAGACGGTTACTGTAAAACAGCCAGCTAATCAGTTCTCCCACAAAAATTAATATGGCCGCGACGGTGATATCCCAATAGGCGAGTGCACCGGCAACGGCAGAGAGGGAAATACCTAGATAGACGCCAAACAATAGGGTGATCAAGAGTAGAGCAATCCGTCGCCAGGGATTACGGAGTTCTAGGCTAATCCGTTGGCCTAGGCTCTCAATCAGGGTATTGAGGCGGGTGTTTTGCATCGGACTACGGTTTTAGCGGTGATGGGGCATTCATGGGGTGCTGGGGGGTCTGAGCGGTAATCCAGGACAGGTAGGGCTGGGTCCCGGCGACGAGCGGCACGGCAATGATCTCAGGAACATCATAGGGATGAAGGGCTAGTATTCGCGCTTCTAGGGCTTCAAAACATGCGAGCTGTGTTTTGATGATGAGCTGGAATTCTGAGTCTTGATGAAGCTGATCGTCCCAGGTGTAAACGGAGGTGATGGGCATTAAGCTCACGCAGGCGGCGAGCTTTTCTTGGACTAGGGTGGTTGCGATCGCATCCGCCACTTCTCTAGAGGGAGCAGTCACCAGAACAATGCCATATTCAGAGGGTTCAGCAGAGGCCATGTATAGACAAACGAGCTGAATATCATGCCCCATCATACAGGGTGTTTCTCTGGGACGTTTGTCGGTCTAACACTGGCTGGTTCAGCTTAGCCACCCGTTCAGCGTAGGCAAACACATTGAGCTTGTGAAACAGTTGCTTTCTCGCTTGTTTGCCAGTCCTCTAACTCACAGGGGTCAAAGGCTCCTCTTGCTTCTGAGCTGCCTCAAACCGCTTCTCCCAGCTTTGGTGATTGGCCTTAGCCGACTGCACCAGCGGCGAAAACCGCAGCCCCCGAAACACTAGCGAGTTCACCACTGATAGCGGGAACCGTAAAGGTCTCGCTATATCTAGAAATAAAACCACCCGATAGCCGTCGGTGTCGTTGCGAACCTGGTGCATAAACGTATCATCGAAAATCAGGCTTTTACCCTCTTCCCAATGCCGCCGCTGACCATCGACTTCAATCCAGCAGTTTTCTTGAGGCTCCGGCACGCGCAGCGCCAAGTGATAGCGAATCACGCCCTTATGCTTACCGTCGTGCTCAGGGATATGTTTCCCAGGAGCCAAAATGGAGAAAAAGGCGACCTGCATCCCTGGAATACGCTTGAGGATGTCCCAGGTTTGGGGACATTTCTGACAGTTCTTGTCGGCAGTGAATCCAAAGGCATGAAAGAAGTATGTCTTCCAGCCATCATCTTGGCTAATAGTTTGTTGCCTGGGCATGATGTCCTGAAAATTCGGCAGTTCAGGGGCATACTCCAAAACCTGATCGAGTTCCTGGCGAATTACCTGCCAGTTGTCCTCTAGCTCTCGAGACCAAGGGAATTGCTCTTCGGTAAAGAAAACTGAATCCCCCACCAGCGAGTATTCAGGAATCGCGTTAATCAGTCCTTTAAGTACAGGGCTATTGACCAGGACACGGACCCAATCTGTCATTGTCTTCTCCTCTAAACTGACTTCATCGATATAATTTTGACCGAGAGTTGGCACAAAACGTAAAGATATTGATACATTTAAGACGTTAGACGGGTGAGGAGTAAAGATCTGTGGTCATAACTGCTTGGTTCATCGGAGCCTTCGTTTTTGCAAGTTTGGTTGAATACTGGCTGCATCGCTTGATGCATGTCAACAAAAAGATTGGTGAGCGTCACCGTGATCACCACCGCCGCAATGAAGGCCAAGGGGTCGCCCTGGAATTCAGGGACTATGTGAAGGGTAGCCTTATCTTCATGTGCTTGCCCTTCTTTATCTCGGTGGCCGCTGGCATTGGCTGGTTCTCAGGTGCATTGGCCTTTGCCTGTTTCTCTGCCTACGCCCATCAACTTCAGCACGAGAATCCGACCAAGTGCTTCTGGATGAAGATGCCGGTGCACTATGTCCACCACAAGTACGGCATGTGGCACCATAACTTTGGCCTCGCCGTGGACTGGTGGGATCACGTGTTTGGTACCTACAAGCTGGTGGATTGGCTCACAGAAGAAGAGCTATCGCAGCCTGAACGTGGGTTTGCCCAGCTTCGCTGGTGGTAGAAGACCCAATGTCATCTGTCAAAAGTTTGTATACCGATGGTGCTTGCTCTGGGAACCCTGGCCCTGGCGGTTGGGGTGTTGTGATTTATTTCGCCAACGGCTCCTGTCAAGAACTGGGCGGGGCTGCAACCAACACCACCAATAATCGAATGGAGCTTCAGGCTGCTATTTCAGGCCTTGAGTTTCTTCATACCCTTTCTCCTCAAAGCCTTGTCCCGCTCTATACCGATAGCGAGTACGTTAAAAAGGGTGTGACCCAGTGGGTCGCAGGCTGGAAGCGCAAGGGCTGGAAGACCGCAAAAGGCTCCCCTGTCCTCAATCAAGATCTATGGCAGGCTCTGGACTATCTCAACGAGAGCTGGATCGACTGGCGATACGTGAAAGGTCATTCAGGGAATGTGGGTAACGATCGCTGTGACGTAATTGCCCGCGCGTTTTCTTTAGGTCAGACGCTATCTCTGGTTCAGATGACAGACCCGTCTTCAGAGCCGGTTCAGATCTCTGATGCTTTAGCCACTGACACATTAGACAAAATCATCAGCAACGTACCGCCGCAGGAGCAGGGACAGTCTCTACAGTCTACGCTTGAGAGGCTTCAGTTTGCAGATGCGGTGGCGAGTCAGGGCTATCTCATTTCGACTGATGAACTAGCGATGTTGCTCAATATCCCGACTCAAGAGATTCAGCACCGTCATGAACCGTGGGCATGGCGTAATTGGACGGTCTCGCCTAGTAAAGAGGAGAACGGCTTAACGCTGTGGCAACTCAGTAGTATGCCTTGAGATCATTTGAGTATCTGGCTGACTTCATGTGTCTTTTTTCTGTTCAAAAATTGAAATGGACAAGCAATGAACCTCACCATTTTTGCCTATCGCTTAAGTGCTACGACTGTATAGCTTTGTAAGCTGCAGCAATCGCTGGCCCAGTTCAGGGGTGAGCAAATCGGCACTAGCATAGCGCCACCGCCAGTTCCCTGCACTCACGCTGGGGTCATTCATCCGAGACTGGTTATCAAGGTCTAAAAGATCTTGCAGCGGAATAATCACAGAATTCGCCACAGAGGCTAAGGCAATGCGGATCAGTGCCCAGTTCATCTCGGTGACCTCGGTGCTCTCCGGTAGCCCTAGGTACTGATGCAAAAACTTTCGGTCTGCCGCACTGATCTGCTGCAGCCAACCCACGGTGGTGTCATTGTCGTGGGTGCCGGTATAAACCACAGCATTTTCGATGTAATTGTGGGGCAGATAAGGACTGGATGGATCGCCGCCAAAGGCAAACAACAAGATTCGCATCCCAGGGAAATTAAAGCGATCGCGCAATTCCTCTACTTCAGGCGTAATAATGCCCAAGTCTTCGGCAAACATGGGCAGGTCACCCAGCTTGGCCTGCAGCGTTTCAAAAAACTCAACCCCTGGCGTCGGCACCCATTCGCCATTCATCGCCGTTTCTTCACTGGCAGGCACCCGCCAGTAGGCTTCAAACCCCCGAAAGTGGTCCACACGGACAACATCAACATACTGTAGCGTGGCCCGGAATCGTTCCACCCACCAGGCGAATTCGGTTTCTACCAATCGGTCCCAGTTGTAGACCGGGTTACCCCAAAGCTGTCCGGTGGCGCTGAAATAGTCGGGGGGAACCCCCGCAATATACGCTGGAGCTAAAGTCTCAGGATCAAGCTGGAAAATGTCAGGGTTCGCCCAAACATCAGAACTATTATGGCAAACGTAAATCGAGATATCGCCAATGATTTGAATCTGCCGCTCGTTGGCGTAAGCTCTCAGCTTCATCCATTGCTCAAAAAACTTGAACTGAATGAATTGATGGAATGCGATTCGATCTTTGAGTGTTTCGGCCTGCGCTTGCAGCGCCTCTGGCTCTCGACGAGCAATGGCTCTATCCCAGGTGTGCCAATCTTTACCGTCGTTGGCCTCTAGCAGGGCCATGAAGAGCACGTAGTCATTGAGCCAGCTTGCCTGCTCTTGGCAGAATTTCTCGAATTCGGGGGTGGGGGAGAAGCGATCGCAAGCCTCTTGCAGATACCGCATCTTGTGGGGAATCACCCGCGAAAAGCGGACCCGCTCCGGCGGAATATCTAGCGGCTCTAGGCTCTGTGCCTCCAGTAAGCCCTCTGTCGCCAACGCATCCAGGTCAATCATCAGCGGATTGCCAGCAAAGGCACTGAAATTCATCGTGTAGGGTGAATGTTCGTAGCCCGTTGGCCCTAGGGGCAAGATCTGCCAGAGTGTCTGACCACTCGCGTTCAAAAAATCGATAAATTGATAGGCCGAGGAACCCAGGTCACCAATACCAAATCGGCTGGGCAGACTGGTGGGGTGCAGCAAAATACCACTGGCGCGAGAAAATTCCATAGGTTGTTATCGTTGCAGCTCAGACAGAGTATCCCTTGTACAATAGTCTTCTTGTGTGAATCTTGAAAGCCTTGAATTGTCCGCTTCTGGTTTTTCTAAATCTAGAGCGATTGCCAACACCAATGTTCTACTCTCTTTAACGCCAGCCCTATGCAGAATGCTCTCTTGACCGATGACCCGCTTTGGTTCAAAGACGCCATTATCTATGAGGTGCCGGTGCGGGCCTTTGCCGACAGTGACGGAGATGGCATTGGTGATTTTCGGGGTTTAACTGAACGACTCGACTACATTCAAGAGTTAGGGGTGACTGCTATTTGGGTGTTGCCCTTTTTCCCCTCACCGCTCCGAGACGATGGCTACGATATTTCTGACTACAACAGCGTCAACCCCATCTACGGCAATCTAGAAGACTTTCATGAATTTCTAGAAGCCGCCCACGACCGTGGAATTCGCGTCATTATTGAGCTGATTGTGAACCACACCTCCGACCAGCACCCTTGGTTTCAGCGAGCTAGACGCGCACCAGAGGGAAGCAAGGAGCGGGACTTCTATATTTGGAGCGATACCCCCACCAAGTACCCCGAAGTTCGTATTATCTTTCAAGATTTTGAACAGTCCAACTGGACCTGGGATCCGGTGGCGAAAGCCTATTTTTGGCATCGATTTTATTCCCACCAGCCCGATCTGAACTACGAAAGCCCCGAAGTGCAGAAGGCTATTTTTGAGGTGGTCGATTTTTGGCTGGCGATGGGCGTCGATGGCCTGCGATTAGATGCGGTGCCCTACTTGTGTGTTGAAGAAGGCACCAATTGCGAGAATCTGCCAGAGACCCATGCCTTCTTAAAGCAACTGCGCCAGCATGTTGACCAGAACTTCCCTAACCGGATGCTGCTGGCTGAAGCCAATCAATGGCCCGAAGACGCCGTGCAGTATTACGGTGAGGGCGATGAGTGCCACATGAACTTTCACTTCCCGCTGATGCCGCGCCTGTTTATGGCGATTCAGATGGAAGATAATTTTCCTCTGATCGATATTCTGCAGCAGACGCCCCATATCCCCGACAACTGCCAATGGGCGCTATTTCTGCGTAACCATGACGAACTGACCCTAGAGATGGTCAGCGATGAAGATCGCGACTATATGTACCGGGTCTATGCCCAAGACACCCAGGCCCGTCTCAATCTAGGGATTCGCCGTCGGTTGGCTCCGTTGCTGGGCAACAACCGCCGCAAGATTGAACTCATGAACGCTCTACTGATGTCGCTACCCGGAACCCCGGTGCTCTATTACGGCGACGAGCTAGGGATGGGGGATAACATCTATCTGGGCGATCGCAACGGCGTCCGCACCCCGATGCAGTGGAGTGCCGACCGTAACGCAGGCTTTAGCAAAACCAATCCCCAGCGGCTGTATGAGCCGATTATTCTAGACCCTGAATATCATTACGAAGCGATCAACGTCGAAACCCAGCGCAGCAACCCTAACTCGCTGCTGTGGTGGATGAAGCGGATTATTGCGGTGCGAAAGCGCT
>JBAUJD010000272.1:0-2332 GCA_049683515.1 Thermosynechococcaceae cyanobacterium
GCGCTATGGAGCCAATTTTACTTACCTTTGCTGTAACGGGGCTAGCGCTGCTCTGCTTCGTTTTCGAGTGGCTATCGCCTGACTTAACTGCACTTTCGGTGATGGTGGTGCTGATGCTGCTGAAGCTGGTCACCCCCGAAGAAGGAATTTCAGGATTTAGCAATTCCGCCACAGTAACCGTGATGGCTATGTTTATCCTCAGCTCTGGCATTGCCCGAACAGGGGCAATTCAGATGGCGAGTGAGCTACTGCTGAAGTGGGGAGGCAAAAAATCTTCTCAGCAAATGCTGGCGCTTGGGGCCGTGATTGGACCGTTCACCGCTATCATCAACAACGTTGCCATTGTCTCAGTCTTTTTGCCCGTGATCGAAGACTGGAGCCGAAAGCAAAATATTTCGGTCTCAAAATTAATGATTCCACTGTCTTACATCACCATTTTGGGAGGCATGATCACGGTGCTGGGCACCTCGACCAACGTGCTTGCCAGTGGCCTATCGGCACAGCTAGGGTTTGGAGCCTTTGATATTTTCCAGTTCACGACCTTGAGCCTGATTACGTTTACGGTGGGGTTGCTTTATATGGCCCTGATTGGTCATCGGCTGCTGCCCGATCGCAAAGGGGTGTCTGATGATGCCAGCCAGGGCTATGGCCTGAAAGACTACGTCAGTGAAGTCGTAGTGACGCCCCGCTCTACCTTGGCCGGTCAGACTATCAACTCTAGTCAACTGCAGCGATCCTTTGACATTGATGTTCTAGAGATTATCCGCGATAACAATCATTTTCCTCAGCCCTTGGCGGATAAGCGTTTGGCTGTGGGCGATATTTTGTTGGTGCGGGGTGGACGTGAAGATTTGCTCAAGATTCGAGATGGGCAGGGGTTAGAAATTCTCCCTGATGTTCAGTTTGGTCAAAAGTCTTGGCAGGCCGATCTAGAGACGGGGCAAGAAGGGGCGGCTGAAGCGATGGTGCTGGCGGATTCTCGTTTAGTCGGATCGACCCTTAAGGATCTACGGTTTCGGCAGCGGTATAACTGCACGGTGTTGGCCCTGCGCCGTGGGCAAGAGCTAGTGCGCGATCGCCTAGGGCGAGTGCCGCTGCGATTTGGGGACTTGCTGCTGGTGCAGGGACCGAACCAAAGTTTGTTGGGTTTGCAGGCAGGCCAAGATCTTTTGGTGATGGAGCGGCGTGAAGTTGAGAACTTTCGACGCAATCGAGCTGGGGTTGCGATCGCAATTGCCCTGCTCGTCGTCGGCATTGCCGCCCTGAATATCTTCCCGATTGCGGTGACGGCCCTAGGGGGCGTTGTTTTGATGGTGCTCACGGGTTGCTTGAAGGCTGGTGAACTCTACCAAGCCGTTCGTTGGGACGTGGTGTTTCTGCTGGCGGGTTTAATGCCCTTAGGGATTGCCATGCAAAACTCTGGGGCCACTGAGCTGCTAGCCAATCAACTGATCCGCATGGGCGGTGAGTTCTCCGGCTACTGGATTTTGACGTTTTTCTTTGTGATTACGGCTTTGCTCACCGAACTGCTTTCTAACAACGCCACCGTTTTATTGATGCTGCCGATTGCAGCTCAGGTCGCCCAAGAGCTAGATTACAACCCCTTTGCTTTTATGTTGGTGGTCACCTTTGCCGCCTCCAATAGCTTTATGACCCCCATTGGCTACCAAACCAATACGATGGTTTACGGGGCCGGAGGCTATCGCTTCCTTGATTTTCTACGAGTGGGTGGGCCATTGAGTCTGCTGATGGCCCTGATTACCCCACCCCTAATTATTCTGCTCTATGGGCTTTAGGCATTTCGCTAGGGCGTCCCTAACCATACTGCCTGCCCTCGTTGATTGATATATCCTTCTTTCTCGCCTTGACGAACCCAGGCCAGTCCCCCTTCAAAGTCTTGGGCATCATCAAATTGAAGGGGCACGACGAGCTGACCGCTGCGATTAATAAAGCCATTTTTGTTGCCCACCGTAACCCAGGCCAGCCCCTCAGAGAAATGTCCGGCTCGATCAAACTGTGGGGCAATGGCAGGATTACCCGTGCGGTCTACAAAGCCATATTTAATTCCCGATCGATACAGAGCGAGTCCCTCAGAAAAGGTCCAAGCCTTATCAAAAGCCGGAGGGAGAGCCAACGTCCCTTCCAAAGTCATAAATCGCCATTTCTGGGGTGTTTCAACCGCTGCTATGCCCTCAGAGAAATCAGAGCCATCGTAGAAATGGGACGGAATTACTAGGCGGCCGGTGGCATCAATGTACCCTGTACGTCCCTGATTGACGACCCGCGCTCGGCCTTGGACACAATCAAAGGCCAGATCAAACTGGGGGGAGAT
>JBAUJD010000273.1:0-3690 GCA_049683515.1 Thermosynechococcaceae cyanobacterium
ATTACGAATGTCGTGAGGCCGTTGTGTTTCCCTCTGTAACGATAGATGGGTCATCTACCCCGCTCATTGCCGCTCATTCGGTTTCACCTCAAACAAACCAGTTCTATGATCGGTTAAGCCAGCGCCATAACTGGTTTTACGCGGCTCTTCACTACTACATCTATACAGTGCTGCAGCTCCGGGATTGGCTACCAGAATCCTTTGTGACGCGAGAATATCTGCCCGTTGGCAACCCAGATACAACCTTTATCTATGGCTATGTAGAAGCCCAGTGCAGCCTCCAAATTCAGATCCCCTCTGCGGTACTAGAGAACTACGACCTTTATCTCACCCGGTATCGCCGCTCTAGTTTGCCCCTATTCTTTACAAAAATGGAGCAAGAGAGCATCACAGTGCCTGCCTTTGCAGGAAAAGGATACTATCTAATCCGGATTCGTCCGCGTGTTGTTCAGCCAACGGACCTAGATCTAGATTGCATAGAGATTCGTCAGGTTCACGATTCAACGCTGGTAACGATGGAGTAGTTGAGTGGCCCGTGCGCCGTTGAGTGGCCCTGAGAAAAAATATCCCTGGGCAAAATCGCAGCCGACCTCAGCTAACCGCTGTAGCTGGGACTGATCTTCGACGCCTTTGGCAATTACATCCATCTTTAGATCGTGGGCCAGTTGGATCGCGCCAACAATGAGATCTTGATACTGGGATGGCTGCTGTGATAAACAGTCTAGACAAGCTGGATCAAGCTTTAGGGTATCAACGGGTAGTTCAGGGAGCGCATTTAACGCAAGATAGCTGCCGCTAAACCCATCAATGCAGAGCTGAACGCCTAATGCTTTGAGCTTTTCTAAGGTTGGACGGCATGCCCCTAACTGGCTCAGCAAAATTTGTTCGTTAAATTCAAGCTTGAGAGTGCGGGGATCAATATTGGTCTCTTTTAAGACCCTCTCAATTTGCTGGACGAGCTGTGATTGTTCAAGCTGATGGGCCGACAGATTAACGCTCACCGAGACCGCCTTCTGCAGAATTTTCTTCCATTGCTGGATGCGAAAACAGGCCTCTCGGATCAACCACAGATCAACAGCACTCATGAGGCCCACTGATTCAGCGACAGGAAGAAATGAAAGGGGTGCGATCGCACCTCGATAGGGATGAAACCAGCGCACAAAGGCTTCGAACCCACTCACCTGCTGGCTATTGATGGTTAATATCGGTTGATAGTGAACCTGCAGTTCCTGATCGCCAATGGCATGGTGCAGATCATTCTCGAGTTGAAACTGTCTCACCGTTTGGTGCTGCATTGCCGGTTCAAACACCAGCATTAGCGAACCACCCTGGTTTTTGGCCTGCTGCAGAGCCGTGTGGGCATCACAGAGTAAATCTTGGGCCTGACCATGAGCAGTACGACTGACGGCCAATCCTATGCTCGTAGAGATAAAAATTTCTTGATCATTAATCAAAAACGGGGGCTTCAGAGTCGTGAGTAGGCGCTCAGCAAGCGTCATGACCTGTCGCTGATCAACGGTATCGGGCAAAAGCAGCACAAACTCAGCCCCCTCTGAGCGTGCTAATACCGCATCCTTGGTCAGTCCTGCCTTTAAACGCCAGGCAAACTGAATCAGTAGCTGTTCACTGGCGGTGTAGCCTAAGCTGCTGCTCACTAAGCTGAGCTGATCAATGGCGATCGCCACCACCGCCGCCTGACAATTTTGACGCTGCCGACAGGACTCAAAAGACTGGGTGAGCTGCAGCAAGAAATAGGTTTGATTGGGCAGACCCGTTAGCACATCATAGAAGGTACTGCTGACGAGCTCTTGACTGTTATGCTTGCGCTCTGAGAGATGGCTGAGTGCATTTTCCCGAGCTTTCTGAATCAGATCAATTTTGTCTTGAATATCAGCATTTTGAGCGGCAATCAGCAAAATCTCCTGGGTGCCGAGCTGCAGCGCCGTAGCCTCTAGATAAAGAGGCTGATCGAGCGGTCCATCTTCTGTCCATAGCCCAGACTTAATCGCTTTTTTAGGGTCTGGGGGCCATAGAGACGATGGATCCACCAAAAAATACTCTAAAAACGGAAAGAGTTCAGATAAATTGACCTGATCTTGGTCTTTAAAAATCTCTGGCTTGAGGCTCTGCAACCAAGCTGGAATCTGGCCTGTAATTTTAAACTCTTGCCCAACAATCCTTTCAAAGGTCGCAATGCTCAGTTCAGCTAGTAGTTCAGACGAGATAGACTGGCTCATGTTTACAGACGACAAGAGTATATCGGCGTTGAAATAGACTCGTCCTGATATAGCTTTGAGGGTGTAAATAAAGACTGGTGAGACGTTAATTGGTCAAGGGTTCTCTCATCAATCATCAGTTCGCGGGGGCGAATATAGCTCGAGAGCCTCATAATTTCAGGCATTTGAGGGCTAATTAAACCCAAGCTTTGATAAGGGTTACCCCGAAGCGAACCTAAGACCGAAGCCCCTGACGTAATCATGCCACCCACATTAATGCGATCATCTTGCTGGGGCTGCCTTAAAATTTGCAAGCCCACTTCGACGGCTTTTTGAGCCGATGGCGAAGATGCGGGCAACGGGCCAAAAATAGTCAGCATGGTATTGCCGAGCTGGGCCGTGACGATGCCTGCTGCCTCTACAATCATCATCGTTACAGAGGCAAAATAGGTCTCAATGGCGCGGACCATTGTCATGGCCTCTAGGGTCTCATCTGGGTCCATGATGGGGCTAATAGTGATACTCAACACCGAGACATCCATTAGATGAGAGCCATCTAATGCGGCGGGTGCAATCCCACTCTTCTGGAACAATCGAGAAAGGTGCTGCTTCTGCCCCTGGGTTTTAAGGGCTAAATAGTTGCCTTGCTGTTGAAACTCAAGCTGCTGGGCTTCGATATCTTGGGCATCTAGCAGCAAAATCCAATCTCCGCCTGGTGCCGGGAAGAGATGAATATCCATCGAGCAACTATTTTCATGCTTGATCATGGGCAAAAAGAGGGGTTCCTCTGCCAAGGGGATAATGCCCGCTAGAAAATCAAGTTTCTCTTCAACATTCAAGCCGATCTGTAAGTCTTGCAGCCCATATTTCTTGAGATCGCCCCCCAGCTCTACAATCGTTCCGCCGGGGTCAACGCGAAGATAGGCAGGGCAATATTGCTCAACCACATGGTTGCAAATGTAATCGTTCAGTGGCTGGGGTAATGGCAGCATTCAAGCATCAAGGGTTTGGTGGGCCAAAAGATGAAAACAGTCCTCAACCCCCAAGCCTGATTTGGCACTACTTTTAATCGCGGTCCAGTCATGCTCTTGAGAAAGCTGCTCCATCACAGCGTCATCAAGTTCCCATTCATCATTGAGATCCGATTTATTCAACATCATCACCACCGGTACAGCGCCGATCTCTTTTTTGATCTCATGGTGGAGCGAGATTGCCTTGTCTAAGGTTTCACGGCGAGTCCCGTCAACCACCAAAATATACCCAGACGCACCTCTTAGGTACGAAATTCGAATCTTTTGAAACTCATCCTCGCCATGAATATCCCAGAGGATCAGGTTGACGATACTGTCTTCAATCTTGACTACTATTTTGTCAATCTTAACGCCAACGGTCGTTTGATATTTTTCAGAATAAATGCCGCGCACAAACTGCGAGACTAAACTGGTCTTACCTGTTGCAAAGGCACCCACCATAC
>JBAUJD010000274.1:0-8322 GCA_049683515.1 Thermosynechococcaceae cyanobacterium
GGCTGTGGCTCTCCGGCGGCGTTGAGGGTTTCGTTATAGAGCGAGACGTTGCCGCCAGTGACGGGGGTACTAAAGGCGGTGCAGCCCTCTGACAAGCCCCGACAGGCTTCGGCGAGCTGCCAGTAACCAATTGGTTTTTCGGGGCTACCAAAGTTGAGGTTGTCGGTGACAGCGATGGGGTCTGCGCCAACGCAGCTTAGGTTCCGGGCGGCTTCAGCCACGGTGGCTTTTGCGCCTTCGTAGGGGTCGAGGTAAACGTAGCGGGCGTTGCAGTCAACGGTGGCGGCAACGGCGGAGGTGGAAAGAGTTTTGAGTTTTGAGTTTTGAGTTTTGAGCTGGGGAGAGTTCGGAGTTCGGAGTTCGGAGTTCGGAGTTGGGGAGAGTACCTCCTGCGGAGGGGCTGCGCCAACGGCGTTGAAGGAGTTTTGAGGGGTGGGTTCTAGGGGGCGGAGGCGAATGACGGCGGCGTCGGCGGCTCCGGGGAGGGTGATGGTGTTGTTCTGGACTTGGTGGTCGTATTGGCGGTAGACCCAGCGTTTGGAGGCGATGCTCGGTGTACTTAGTAGATCAAGGAGAATCTGGTTCCATGATGTTTCTTTGCCCTGGATCTCGATGCCTGTGGGGGAGGCTGGGGGGATGAGATCGCAGCTCCAAGCCCAAGCCTTTTGGGCGTAGTCGGGCGGCTCCGGCAGCAGCTCTCGATGGTAGATGGGGGTATTGTCAGAGAGGGCAGTGGCGGGAATTTCAGCCGCGATCTGGCCCTCAAACCGAATTCTAACCAGCGATTCAGCAATCACTGAACCGGCTACGACGGCCTGTAGCCCCCAGCGATGAAAAATATCAATCAGCTCCTGCTCACGACCTTTTTGGGCGACGAACAGCATTCGCTCCTGTGACTCAGACAGCAGATATTCGTAAGGCACCATCCCCGTTTCTCGATTTGGGATCAGGTCTAAATCTAAGTCAATACCGAGTCCGCCCTTTGCCGCCATCTCTGCGGTGGAGCAGGTTAGACCTGCCGCTCCCATATCTTGAGCTGCGACAACGGCTCCGGTTTTAAAAGCTTCTAAACAAGCTTCAATCAACGATTTCTCTAAAAAGGGATCACCCACCTGCACCGCAGGGCGATCTTCAACTTCAGATTCAGCATTGAGTTCGGCACTGGCAAAGCTGGCTCCGCCCATGCCGTCGCGCCCGGTGGTGGACCCAACATACAGCACCGGATTGCCCACGCCTGCCGCGCCAGATTTCATGATTTCTGGAATTTCCATGAGGCCCAAGGCCATCGCGTTTACCAACGGATTGCCGCTATAGGCGGGGTCAAAATACACTTCGCCCCCTACGGTGGGGACGCCCACGCAGTTGCCGTAATGGGCAATGCCTGAAACGACGCCATTGAACAATCGACGGGTACGGGCATCGTCTAAACTGCCAAACCGGAGTGAGTTGAGCACCGCAATAGGTCTGGCTCCCATCGTAAAAATATCTCTGAGAATGCCGCCGACACCCGTTGCTGCGCCCTGAAAGGGTTCTACTGCAGAGGGGTGATTGTGGGACTCGATTTTAAAGGCAAGCTGGAGGCCATCGCCGAGGTCAACAACGCCTGCATTTTCACCGGGGCCGACCAGGATGCGATCGCCTTCGGTCGGGAACTGAGACAATAGCGGTCTAGAGTTTTTGTAGCAGCAATGCTCAGACCACATGACGCCAAACATGCCCAGTTCAGCCCGGTTAGGGTGCCGACCTAAGCGTTGCACAATATCGTCATATTCTTCGGGCTTCAGACCTTCAGAGGCAATTTCAGCAGGAGAAAAAGGAGCAGACATGCACACATCACCAACAGCACAGGTTTTCAATTGTACCTGCTGAGTTAGATGAGATCGCGAACCTTGAGATGAATCTTGGTAAGCCCCTTCAACTTAAAACAACTGAACGGTTAACGTAGCAAGTGCTTTTCTTGAGGACATATTGACGCATGTATAATATGACCAAGCATCAAGTCAGAACAAAAAGCATGAGAACCACCGTTCGCATTAATGATCAGCTTTTGACTGCAGCCAAGCAATACGCGGCTCAATCAGGGCACACTCTTGCTAGCCTTATTGAAGATGCGCTTCGAGAAGTTCTATCACGGCAACAGCAATCCCCTCAGCGTTCTAGAGTTAAGTTGAAGATAGTGGGCGGACGGGGCACTCGACCCGGTATCGATCTCAATGACAGTGCATTGCTGTTAGAGCTGATGGAACAGTCATAGATGGCAGACCTCCATATATCTTGGGCTGAATATCACCACAAAATTGAGCAATTAGCCGCAACTATTTATCAATCAAACTGGCAGTTTAATCAGATCATCTGCCTCGCTCGCGGGGGATTACGCATCGGGGACATCCTGTCTCGAATCTATGATTGCCCCCTGGCGATTTTGGCCGCTTCTTCCTATCGAGACCAGCAGCGAGGAGAACTGTCGATCTCACCTACGCTCACAATGACAGCCCCTCTGGGCGATCGCATCCTATTAGTTGATGATTTAGTCGATTCAGGGCAGACCCTACAGCAGACCTTAACTTGGCTCCAGCAGCACAAAATGGAACAGATTCGGTCTGCTGTGCTTTGGTATAAAGCCGCCTCCGTGTTCAAGCCAGATTATTTCGTTGATTACCTGCCCGGTAATCCTTGGATTCATCAACCCTTTGAACACTATGAACAGATAGAGCCGAAAGATTTAGAGCTGAAGCCTGTAAATTCCAGCGCACTTTCTGTTTGACAATAGAGCATCAACGAAAATACTCTTGCCATGTTTTGCGCTGTCATTGTTTTTGGAATCGCCAGTGTTCCCCTACCGGTCTGGGGTGGGCTGAGTCTATTGATTTTAGGGATCGTGGTGTGGCGATTGCCCAAGCTGCAGGCTAATGCAGTGGCGGATCAAGTAGAAATTCGCGATCGCGCTTTTATCGAAGACGCTCATCGACGCACCCTGATTCAAGCTCTGGGGGGACTATTTTTTCTGACCACTGCCTACCTGAGTCGTCGCAATATACAAATTACTGAGAATCAAGAGGTAACAGCGCGGTTCAGTAAAGCCGTCGAGCTGTTAGGAGATGACCGTTTAGAAGTCAGACTAGGCGGCATTTATCTTTTAGAGCGCGTTGCCAAAGATTCCCCCGTTGATCACTGGATCGTTATGGAGGTGCTGACGTCATATATTCGAGATAAGAGTGTCGGACGTAATTCACGCAGCAGCCTACCCACAGACATTCAAGCGGCGCTCACCGTCATTGGTCGTCGGGAGACCCAAAATGATTTACCCGGTGGGCAGCTCGACCTCAGCGAGACTAACCTAAGTCAGGCGCTGTTGATGAATGCAAATCTGGGCAACGTCAATCTGAAAGCTGCCAACTTGACTAAGGCCAATTTAGAAGGCTCAGATCTTGAAGGGGCCAATTTAGCACAGGCAATTCTACGTCAGGCCAATCTGAGTTCAGCCCATTTGAATCGAGCCAACGGCAGCGGTGCCAATTTTAGTCAGGCGAATCTCTTTAGCGCCAATTTAGAAGCAACCAACCTTTTGCAGGCGGACTTGAGCGAGGCGACTTTGAGCAAGGCAATTCTAATATCAGCAATGCTAGTCGAAGCAAACCTGAGTCAGGCTTCGCTGGCTGAAGCGACCCTAAGCGGGGCGAATCTCATTGGGGCAAACCTTCTGGAGGCAAACTTAACGGCAGCGAACCTAACCAAGACTGAATTACGAGCGGCCCAAAATTTGACGGTAGAGCAGGTTCAGTCTGCAGCTAACGGGGCAGCAGCAATTTATGACCCAGAGTTTCGCACTCAGCTTGAGGCTACGCCCCTTGATCTAGAATCGCGCGAAAATTGAATGAGGGGTGTTAACGGGTCACAAAGGGCTTCCTGAAATTTTTGGAGCAGGTTTGGGCATACTAATGGTGCAACTGTTGAGGAAAGGAACAAGATGCAGATCTCAAAAGTATGCAAGCAAGTGGTGGCACCTGCAATAGCCCTAGTTTGTGCCGCTGCCATTGCCCATCTACAGCTTGCTCAAGTCACTGCAACAGAGCAGAAAGCAAAGCAGGGTGTAACCAAGGCTGAGGCGAAACGCGAAGAGGCCCAATATAAGACCACTATGGCGCTGCTCAAAAAGCTGCCCTCTTCAAGCTACGACAATCTCATTGCCGACTATGCCTTTCTCAACGTCATTCAGTACTTTGGTGATGAAGAAGCGCGGCCCAAAACTGGGTATTCAGCCACGCCCGACTTCTTCGAAGTGGCTGTTCAGCGTGACCCACTATTCCTTGATATGTATTCCTATCTGTCGGCCATGGTTACCCTTTATGGTGGCAAGCCCCAAAAATCGGTCGATCTGATTGGCAAGGGTCTCTCTGCTATTCCCAACGCCAAGAAAGCCGATGCTTATTTCCTTTGGCAGGCCAAGGCTCAAGATGAACTGCTGTTTTTAGGCAAGCCCCAAGCCGCCCGTCAATCATATTTACAGGCCGCTGATTGGGCCAGTCAATCTCAAAAGCCTGAACTCAAACAGATTGCCCAACGCTCTCGCCAAACAGCCCAATTTTTAGCCAGCAACCCCAACAGCAAGGTAGCTCAAGCCAGCGCCTGGGCTAATATTTTTTCTAGTGCCATTGACGAACCTACCCGAGGGTTTGCAGCTCGTCAAATCGAAGCGCTGGGGGGGCGTGTATCGGTAACCGACGACGGCTTGCTCTCGGTTCAACTGCCTACCGATAAAGAAGGTCAGCAGGAATAACGGCAGCAATCGAGCCGATGCTACAGCTCAATACAGTAACTGGAATAATTGGATGCAAACAGATCTGAAGCCACAGCCCCAACCGTGGCCGCTTTGGCCTACGTTAGGTCTCTCTGCTCTGATTATTGGTTCTCTGCTCGGGGTTAGTATTGCCATTGCGCTGGTGGCAGTGGTGATCGTGATGGTTCAAAATCCGGGATTTACCGCTGATGAGATACAGCAAATGGCTGAGTCTCTGAGCACAAACGGCTTGCTGCTGGCTATCTCAACGCTGATTGCTGACGCTATCGGCATCGGTTTAATTTACCTGTTTGTTCGCTGGCGGCGCTCAATCACGGCACCGGAGTATCTGGGGTTTCGACGGGTTTCCGTCAAAATGTTTATTCTATGGCAAGCGTTCTGGCTTTTGTTTTTGGGGCTGTCAGAGGTGTTTGCCAAGCTTTTCCATCAAAGCGATTCCTTTATGGCCGAAACTCTCTCGACAAGCCGCTCCCCAATCTTGCTTTTCATCGCAGTGGTGATTATGGCCCCGCTCTTTGAAGAGCTGTTCTTTCGGGGATTTATGATTCCCGGAATTGCGAAATCACGCCTTGGCCCTGCGGGTGCAGTGGTGATTACATCAGGGGTCTGGGCTGCGATTCATCTCCAGTACAACCTGTTTTTTATGGGCGTTATCTTTACCTTCGGGCTGCTGTTGGGGGTTGCTCATCTCAAAACACGTTCGATCTATGTACCACTGGCGATGCATGGCCTCAATAACCTAATCGCCTTTGCCGCGACGGCGCTAACTTTACAGTAAGCCTCTATTGCCTAAGGCAAAGCTGTTAAACTAAGCGTGGCGCTATCGTCCAACGATCTATCCACCTTGGCTCAGTTATTATGCCTAGAACTCAACGCAACGATAATTTTGTTGATAAGACGTTTACCGTTATTGCAGATATCATTTTAAAGCTTTTGCCTGCAAACCCAAAGGCAAAAGAGGCTTTTGCTTACTATCGAGATGGCATGTCAGCCCAAGCAGATGGCGAATATGCTGAAGCTCTTGAGAACTATAAAGAGGCACTAGAGCTTGAAGAAGATCCCTACGACCTAAGCTTTATTCTCTACAACATGGGACTTATCTATACCAGTAACGCAGAGTATGAAAGAGCACTTGAGACCTATGATAAAGCCTTAGAGCTCAATCCCCAGATGCCCCAAGCGCTTAATAATTCAGCGGTCATTTTTCATCAAAGAGGAGAAGAGGCAACTCAGGCCGGTAAAACGGATGAGGCTGAGGAAATGTACGAGCGGGCTGCAGATCTGTGGGTTAGGGCAGTGCGAATTGTTCCTAACAATTACCCCGAAGCACAAAACTGGTTGAAAAACACCGGACGAGCAAAATTAGACGGCATCTAAGGTTAATTACAATCATGATTGAACGAGAAGAAGTGCTCAAGGTTGCTAGCTTAGCGAGACTGCAGCTTACCTCATCAGAAGAGTCTCGGTTTACAGCTCAACTTGGCGATATTCTGGACTATTTTGAGCAGCTCAGTGAACTTGATGTGACGGGTGTAGAACCTACGACGCGGGCCATTGATGTTAGCAATGTAACCCGCACTGATGCACAACAGACCTTTGCAGAACGAGAGCGTATCTTGGCGATCGCACCCGAACAAGACGGCGATTTCTTCCGAGTCCCCAAAATCATGTCTGAAGATTGAGTTCGTTATCAGAAATCAACCTAACCGATGCGAACTGCTGTTAATCAGAACGTTCTGGAATCTCTGCATCCTCAACCTTGATATCGTAAATATTCCAAAATGCGCCTGCTAGAGCTGAATAGTCAATTCCGGTAAATTTATTGCGAACTGCAGTCATAGACAGCGCATTAATCAGATAGATAAAGGGTAAATTCTCTTGAGTGATTTGCTGGCTCTGGGCATAAATAGCCTTACGCTTGGCCTGATCGGTTTCTCGTCCCCCTTCAATATAGAGCTGGTTAATTTGTTGCTCCCAATCTCTAACCGTTCTACCCTCCAACGGTGAACTACCCGCAGCAGCCTGCTGATTGAACATATGAGTCTGTCCCTCTGGGTCCCAAACATTCTTGCCGAAGTGAGGCTCCACGCCGCCTGATAGCCCCAACAATGCACATTCCCAATCAAAGGTGTTATCAAGCTTCGTGACCAGGGTATTAAAGGAAATGGGATTGAGGTCTACCCGAATGCCAATATCGTTGAGATCTTGCTTAATCTGAGAGGCAAGAATATCTGAGGTAGAGCCACCTGCGCCCAGGGTGAGGACAAATTGAACGCGATTGCCGTCACTATCGAGGAGCTGATTTTGAGCGTCGTATTTAAAACCGGCTGACTTAAGCAGTGTCTTAGCCTGCTCAGGGCTATAGTCATAGGTTTTCAGCCCCTCTTCAGGAGAGAGATAATAGGGGCTTTGCACTGAAATAGGGGAATGCTGGGGTGCGCCCAAACCCTGATAGGCGTTGTTGAGCATTTTGGGGCGATTAATGGCGTAGGCCACTGCCTGCCGAAACTTGACCTCGTTAAACCATTTAGACTTGATGGGATCAATCAGGGGTTTCCCTTTACGCTTGCCGGTGTTGAGGTTAAAGAAAATAAAGGTGGTGCCTGTAGCCGGTTCATTGCCGAGAATAGTGAAGTTTCCTGCTTTTTCTTCGCGCTTAAGGAGCTGGAACTGTGAGGCTGACACCCCTAACGCATCTAGACCACCGGATCGGAACTGCAGCAGGGCATTATCGGTCGATTCTAAAATTTTCCAGACGATGCGCTCAATATTGCCGGTGGCACTGCCGGTCTGATAGCGCCAATAGTAGGGGTTGCGGCGAAAAATAAGGCGCTCAGTGGCGCTGTAGCGAACTAGCTTATAAGGGCCATTGACAATAATTTTGGCGGGGTCAGTATCAACTTTCCAGGTGGAGTTAAAAATAGGCTGGCCCTTTTCATCTTTTTTCTGAACGGTTTCTCGCAGAATATGGGCCGGTAAAATTGCGGTGCTGGTCAATAAGAGTAGGGGAGCAAAGGGTTCTGGAACCGTAAATTCAACTCGGCGCTCATCTAACTGGCGAACGGTGGGGAACTGACGCTGACCGTTGATCGGTTCGCCCACGCTGAGGCCGTCGCGGGTTGCGGTGGAAATGGCTGGGTTGAGATAGACCTCGTTGTAGGTAAAGACCACATCATCAGCAGTGAGGGGCTGCCCATCAGACCATTTCAGATTGGAACGGAGCGTAAAGGTAAGGGTGAGGCTATCATCAGAGAGTTGCCATGATTCGGCCAACGCGGGTTCAATCTCGCTGGTGAGGGGATTCTGGGTCACAAGTCCTTCGTAGGTGTAGGTGAAGATATTGGGGACTTCATTGCTGATCGCATAGTTAAAGGTTTTAGGGTCACCCACGATGCTGGTGATCAGCTCCGGTACCTGAGTCGATTCCAGGCGAAACTGCTCTAAACTACAGCCGGTGGATGCTAGAGCAAACACGAAAGCCAGACCCCACAGCAGCCCCTTTTTCAAGAATGACTTACCCATCT
>JBAUJD010000275.1:0-12939 GCA_049683515.1 Thermosynechococcaceae cyanobacterium
CATTGGTGTGGGTGAGGCGAGAGTCGTCCCTACCAGCATTTGGATGCGCCCTAATTCAGTGGCGGCTCCGGTGGCAACCACTACGGCGAGTCCCTGCCCCCCTGTGACTAAGGTGCCTTTATAGACCATGTTGTTGCGATCTCCTAACGCCGCCGCCACATTTAGCAGACCATCGGTGATTTTGTTTACCGGCAGACTCTCCCCTGTCAGAACTGACTCATCAATACTTAGGCGCTCTATTTTGATTAGGCGAGCATCCGCTGCGACAACGCACCCTGGCTTCAAACTCAACACATCTCCAGGAACAACGTCTTGGATATTGATTGATATCAACATCCCGTCGCGCAAGACCTGAGCCATATATTCAGTTTGATCCTTCAGAGATTGAATGATCCGCTCAGACTGGCTTTCGGTGGCATACCCAATCACCGCATTGATCAGGACTACGACCATAATCACGATGGCGTCGGTGTGTCCCCCCGTTAAGAAGGAAAGGACCGCCGCAATGCTCAATAGGACAACGGGCAGCGTCTTAAACTGTTCAACCAAAATACTCAGGCGTGACCGGGGCTGAGCCTTTGGCTGACAATTCGGACCATACTGTTCCAGAGATTGCTGAACCTTCTCGCTAGACAATCCCTGAGTTCGGTCAACTTGCCAATGTCTGAGAACGGCATCGGCTGTTTGACAGTGCCAGGGTGCTGTAGCGAGCTTGGGGGGGCTGAGACGAGTTGACTTCACTCAGATAAGGGCAAACGATAGGTAATACAAGACTTGAAAGCTGGCACTTTGATCCGACCCGTCACAACATGCCAGACAACGTGGCTTTTACATGATAAAGCGCAGCGTCATCTGGCATCCTAGCCTCAAATTGTCAGTCTTTAATTGAAGATCTTAACTGACTGCAGCCAGCGTGGTCGGCGTCGGAGGTTTGACCTTGCCTTCTGACCTATTACGGTAGAGCTTCGCTAACCGTTGTTCGTGGTTTGCCAAATCTCGCTCAACCTCTTCTAAAAGCAACACAGTCTGAGGATCGGTGAGTTGACTGCGCAGATGATGGAGATCGACCACACCCGTCTGGATATCTCCTAGCGCCCGACGCATAATCGATATCGGATCGCTGGACTGCAGCCAGCCTTGAAGAGCCGCATAGGCTTCACTGCCGACAGCCTGCCAAGTAACCCTTTCCTTGAAAGCATCAAATAGACGAGCTTCTAAGCGTTCTACATGATAATGCTTGGTCGAGCTAACACCCTGCAAAAACTGCCGCAGCTCTGGGTCTGAAACGCGGTTGCTATATTGCATGAACGCTTCCTGGGTATAGCGTTCACCCATAATTGCGGTGTTCAACGCTTGGATCAGTTCTTGCTTGCTGGAACCGCCCCAATCTTCACCCAGTTTCCAGCAGTCATAGGTGAGATCAAGAGTCTCTGGTAAGATTGTCCCTTTAATTTTTAGTCCTAGATGATTGAGAATCATCGCCGTGAAGAGGGGCGCATCACCCGTTTGTCTGGCTGTGATTAAGTGATCGTCGATCACGACGGCCTTATTGTTGTAGATCGCACCCGCATTGAGGAGATCTCTACGAATCGAACGAATCCCTGTCACATGCTTGTCCTGCAGTTGCTCGGCTTCAATGAGAACCTGCGGACCATAGCCAATTGCTGCGACCAGGTTGCCCTCTTTGAGCGCAAGCTTCACTAAGTGGACCACATTAGGATTGGTGCGAATGTGTCCCACAGGAAGGATGATGGCATCAAAGTCCTCCGCTCTGACCTCAGTGGGGGTTGAATCGGGCTTGACTGAAACAGTGCCGTGCTTGCCTTTGTAGTCTTCATTCATTCGAGAACCAAGAACCGTAACATTGGCTCCTGCTTTGCGGAGTGCAGTGTAGGGCACCTGAAACATTGCGTCTTCAAACTGGTCCTCTAGCAAGATGGCGATTTGTTTTTTATCGGTTGTTGTGTTGGGGGATGACATGGGGTTGACCTCTTACTCATATTTTTGATGGCTAACTAAAACGAAGAATGGCTTGATTCCCGCCGCGATCAACAATTTCTAGCGCGACGACCTCGCCTGCATCATCTTTTGCGACCCAAACCGCTTCGGGCGCTTCGACCGTATGGGAATAGGCCACCGCATCACGACCGATTGAGATAATGACATCGTTGCCTTTATTCACCGGCTCATAGGTAATCGAAGCCAATGGCGACTGTTTGATAAGGGGTTCGTCCCCCATTTCTTTGTCTGCCACTTCAAGGCTGAGGAGACGTCCAGTATTGGTCTTCGTAAACTGATCAAAAAAAGTTAACCACTGCTCTTGGGGAATTTGCTGCGTCTTTTGAATCGTGTGCTTGCTCATGATTGCTCTCCCTCGAAACCACTAGCCATCACTGACTACTGTGGGATTCATCACCTGTACGATAGAGCGGAAACTTGTGATCTTTGTGAGGGGGTTGGCTAGAGTGAATTGAGAAACGTCACCTAAGATGCCTTTGCTGTCCTCTAGCTAGCCGGAGAAATATTCTGCGTTTGAAACTCAAGATGCTCCTAACCGACCCTTTGTTGTGATGAGCAGTCCAGAGACGGGGCACCTAGAACCAAGGTCATCAAAACTAGAAGTGACTGGTATGAGCTGCCGCGTAGTGCTTCTTCAGGCACCAAGAGCAGCAGACCGTTCGCTGCGTTGTAGCTAGCGTGCAGAATATCGAGCACATGGCCTAGCAGCAAATAAACTAGCGAAACAATCGCGATCAGAAGGATCGGGAAGCCCAAGGCGAAAAGATACCAGAGCGGATGTACTTGCCATTTGAAGAGGCCAACAACCCAAGTTTTAAGCGATCGCCCCTGTACTTTCAGAACAATACTCGCAGATATCCAGGGGCCGAAGCTGCCTAAAGCATAAAAAACGGCGGCTACCGTTCCATTAGACAACCGGGGAGCCGTGATCCAGCATGTCCATGAGAACAGATAGGACAGTATTGAGAACCACAGAAATGGGTTTCGGCGAATGAGGCGATACATCAGCTTGTTTCTTAAACGGCTATTGCACCACTTCGCCCGTCATGGGAACAAAGCGGACCGGAATGGTATTAACTTTCCGCATCCCGTTTGGCGTTTTTTGTAGCATCACCAACATCTGATTCTGCTTTCCAATTGGAATGACTAGGCGACCATTGAGGGCGAGTTGATCCACTAGCGCTTCTGGTAAGTGCTCTGGAGCTGCTGCCACAATGATGGCGTCGTAGGGGGCATGACTCGCCCAACCTATAGAACCATCCCCAGTCTTCACATGGATATTTTCATACCCCAGTGCTTGTAAGGTTTGTTGAGCGCGTTTGGCTAGAGCTGAAACAATTTCAATGGTATAAACCGCTTTGGCAAGCTGGCCTAGAATGGCGGCTTGATACCCTGAACCCGTGCCCACTTCCAGTACCCGTTTGTTCGGGTGAATATCTAGACTCGCAACCATATAAGCCACAATATAGGGCTGCGAAATGGTCTGGTCATAGCCGATGGGCAGTGGCCGGTCTGCATAGGCCAAGTTCTGATAGCCATCTAGTACAAAGTGATGGCGAGGCACTGTTGCCATTGCCTTGAGCACGGCAGGATCATTAATGCCGCGATTTTGGAGTTGGGTGGTTACCATTTGCGATCGCAAATGACTAAACGCATCCACCTCAGGCTGAAGCGTCATTGCCCACACCGGGCCACCCTGGAACCAACTGAGCAACACCAGAACCAGCATGATTGTTAAGATACGCCAAACCATCAGGATCTCAGTCCTTTTCAGAGCGAGGGCTATATCTTTACGCTAGGGCCACCCAATGAGGAACTTGTGAGGGCTGGATTCAGAATGCGTGCTTAAAGTGGTAGAGGCGATCGGAATAGCTTCTCATCACTTCAATGGCAAACATCGGCGTATTCTCGATCGCAAATAGAAAGCGATTTTGATCCAAAGAGGCCAGCTTACAGTCAGTCTTCGCAATGGCGGTAGAATTGCGCTGATGGTCAACATGCACCAAAGCCCCCTCACCAAAGACATCGCCGCTGTTGATGGTTTCGACAACCTTGCCATCGACTAATATTTCAACTTTGCCCTCTAGAATGCCGTACATCACGTTACCTGTATCTCCTTCAGAGAAGATCACGTCACCTGCCATAAAGGTGTGATCAGGCTGTTTTTGCAGAATGGCGATGGTTTCAGCAGGCTTTAGCATAGTTTTTTTAGAATGGTCACTTTAATTGCGAGTGCCTGACTAACTTACGGTCAATTATCCAAGAATTGAGTTAAGCGCCGGTTAAATACTGGCTGGATCGATGAAGATCTGACACCTTCCCCTCATCCGGTTCGGCTGGTGGGAACAGAACGAGAAAAGATACGCCCTCCCTATTTCATCACAGCATCACGAAGAACCACTCTCCTTGCCATCCAAGAGCTGGTGCTGGTCGATCTCGGCGCGTTCGCGTTCGATCTCGCGGCGCAATTCCTCCTCGCTGGGTAGTACTAAACGGTATTTGCTGGCGAACAATTGCTCGCTTTCGTGCAATACGGAATAGCGCACCACCGATTGATCTTTGCTGCCACAGAGCAAAATTCCCACAGTGGGGTTGTCGTCTGCACCACGGCGTAGGTCGTCGTACATCCGTACGTACATATCCATTTGCCCGATATCCTGGTGGGTCAGGTGTCCGGTTTTAAGATCAATGAGCACAAAGCACTTGAGCAGATAGTTATAAAACACCAAATCAATGTAAAAATCTTGGGTTTCTGTGCTGATGCGTTGCTGGCGGGCGACGAAGGCAAAGCCTTTGCCCAGTTCCAGCAGAAACTGTTGCAGTTTATCCATGAGTGCCCGCTCAAGGTCGGCTTCTAATAAGCGCCCGGTATCGGGCAGGCCGAGAAATTCAAGCATCACTGGATCGCGCACAAAATCGCGTGGGGTTTGGGTTTGGTTTTCCTGCTGGGTTGCGGCTACTAGGCTCTCCTTGTCTGGACTAGAGAGCAAACGTTCGTAGTAGAGGCTGCTGATCTGCCGCTCTAGGACGCGGGTGCTCCAGTTTTGGACGGTCGCTTCTTGCATGTACCACAGGCGGACTTCCGAGGTATTGACCCGCAGGAGCAGGCGGTAGTGGGTCCAACTCAATTCGTGACGCAGTGCGTCACAATTTGGGAAAGCCTGATAGAACAAACGCATATAGCGTAGGTTTGAGGCGTCGAAGCCTTTGCCAAATTCCTCAGTAAGAGCTTTTGCGAGTTTTGCTAGCAAACGTTTGCCATAGGCTGCGCGTGCCTCGCCCCCTTGTTCAAATTCGATGATATGTCTGCCAATCTGCCAATAGGTTTGTACCTGGATAGTATTGACGCTGCGTGAAGCCTGCTGACGGGCTTGGAGAATCAATTCGCGCAGTGCATCTAGTAAGGTTGGCGGCAGTTCGATGTTGCTCATGGTTGTTCTGCTGCCTCGAATACTGATGGATACATACGTGGCCTGCTGGCCGTAGACCTTTGGACAAAGACCTATATCTTACTGATAATTTCTGCTGTTCTAACTCATAAAAAAGACAAGGTATGTGTCCACTGACGCGGAAGTTTGCGGCACTTGATCATGCTCAGCTTAGTTACCGTCACGATGCCCTCACACGATCCTCAACTTTGATCGCTATTCTCCATGATGAACATCGCGATTGATTGATGCTTAATATCCCCAATTTAAGAACCGAGATTCCCCATGAATAACTGCCCTATTTGCTCTAACGATCTCCTGCGCCACATTGGTCACGGTGATATTTACTGGTTTTGTCCCCACTGTTGGCAAGAGATCCCTAATCTAGAAAGTCTCACAAAGAAGCGGCTTGAAGTGCGATCGCTAGAATCTCACCTGGGTTATCAACAAGAAGCGATTCCCTGCTCTGCATAACGTAGACGGGTGAACATCCCATCCCAAAACTTACAGAGGCATGAGTGATGATTCCTACTTACAAACAGCCCTTGACCCCAGAATTTGAAGTGCTCCGACAAGCGACAAATCGCTTAGTCGATCAGCGTGCCCATCGTGACAGAACCGGCGAAAGCCTTGCGCCCCAGAATCACAACAGATGGATACCGGCCTTAGAGCATACAGAGAAGGACACCGAACTGCTTTATAAGTTGATCAAAAAGTCAGGGTACTTTTGTGCATTACATCGTAGAAACCGACAAATCGGTTACCCAAGCCTCAGCCGATCTTGAAGCTGCCGTTAAACACCACGGTTTTGGGGTGCTCCATGTGCATGATTTGGGGACCACGCTGCGGAGTAAAGGTGTTGCATTTGACGAGCAGTGCAAGATCTTTGAAGTTTGCAATCCAGAGCAGGCGGCAAAAGTCTTGGCTGTCGATATGAATCTCAATATGGTGTTGCCCTGTCGAATTTCGGTCTTTACAGATAAGGGCGTCACAAAAATCGGTCTGATGAAGCCCGTCCAAATGCTGGCCGCACTGTCTGAAGATGAAGTGCTGCAACAAGCGGCCCAAGAGGTAGAAGAAAAGACGATCCAGATGGTGGACGAAGCGAAATAAGAACCGACCCACAACAAAAAACGATTGCGGCTTCGCGAAGGTTAGAACAGGTCACTTAACAGTCCTTTGGTCGTTTTACAGAGTGATCACGTCTAAACTTGTCGCTAAAACATGAGGAAAGTATGTTCGCTACCGTTGTTGGTCATGTATTAGCCGTTTGCATTGGCTTAAGTTTGGGTCTCATTGGTGGGGGCGGCTCTATTCTGGCGGTGCCCATTTTGATTTATGTGATGGGGGTCGGGTCAAAGGTTGCGATCGCAATGAGTTTGTTCATTGTCGGCACCGTCAGTCTGATTGGGGTGATTCCCCACTGGCTGCAGGGCAATGTCAACCTCAAAATAGCCGTTCTTTTCACACCCTCAGCGATGGCTGGAGCCTTTCTAGGCGCACGCCTAACGGCGTTACCCTTTATCACCGACACCACCCAACTGATCAGCTTTGGGGTGGTGATGTTGCTCGCCAGTCTTCTCATGATTCGCAAGGGCAGTCAAAAGCCAGCCCCAGCCGTTGAACCGAGCGAGAGTCGTGCTAAAGGCAGGCTACAGTGGCTTGCCATCCCCGCTCAAGGGTTAGGGGTGGGGGTGCTGACAGGTTTTGTCGGCGTGGGGGGAGGTTTCTTAATTATCCCGGCTTTAGTGCTGATCGGTGGACTGCCCATGAAAAAGGCGGTAGGAACCTCTTTATTAATCATTGCCGCCAATTCGGCAGCGGGCTTTTTGGGGTACTTGAATCAGGTCACGCTGAATTGGGAACTGATTTTTTCCTTTACGGTGGCAGCTAGCCTCGGTATTGTTGCTGGTTCCTATCTGTCTCGCTTCATTGATGCCAAACACCTCCAAAAAGGATTTGGTTATTTTGTCTTGGCGGTTGCCGTCTTTGTCCTGATTCGGCGATAGAAAGAGATGCCCTTATAGGTGTGGCCTTTGAACAGGGCTTCCGTCCAACCGCTTCTACGGGAGAGGGATGACCGCTGTGACGGCAGCTCTTTTCGTGAACATGGTCTTGCGGTTGAGCCAGACTATCAGCGCGGCAACGGCAACAAATAGGACCGTGTCGTAGGGTTCAGCGTCCGGCCAGAGCGGATTGATGCACTGAAAATGGAAAAAGGCCGGGAGTAAAATACTGCCGCGCGATGCGTTAAATAACGGAGTCACGATCACGCTGAGGGCAATGGTGCCTACAAAAAACGGGGTAAAGGACCATTCACGTTGCTGCGTTCCACTGAGCAGAAAGGCCGGGAAGTGCCACACTCCCCAGAGCACACCCAAAATCAATCCGGCCCAGATAGGCGTAAACCGACGCTGTAGAATCGGCAGCAGCAGTCCCCGCCAACCTAATTCTTCAATGGGGCCTTTAATAGCGGTGAGGAGAAGGGCGACGGACAGTGACTGAAAAGAGAATGTTGGCAGAGGTTTTGTGAAAAGATTGCCTTTTAATGCCACTCCACCGAAAAAAATCAACGGCATCCCGATTAGCAAAAACGCAGTCCAAACTAGAGAGCAGCGCCAGAGCAGGCAACGGGAAAGATAGGAGCGCAGGCCGCGCCAACCACTGCTTGAAAGGATGATCGTGAAAGTTGCGATCGCAGGTGCCCATACGGCTAAATAGAAAAGTGGATGTTGACCCGTCAATGTCCCGAAAATCGCAACCATCGGCACAGGCAGTAGGATAAACAGCGCCAGTATCCCCCAAGTCAAACCGAAGGTCATCAGTAAGAACGGAGCAATGGACCTAAAGGGAATCTGATACCGAGCCGTGTTGGATGTACCAATCGTCATCAGAAACGCCTGCCTTACTCAACTAGACCATAGCCGTCTTCAATCAATTCATTTAACCGCTGCGTAAAGCGAAAGACGGGTGCGCCGTCCGTGACATCGTGGTCAAACAAAATCGTCAGGCTCAAATATTCACGAATTGCGATCGCATCCCCTATAACCCCCGGCTTCATAGCAATATTGCCCAAGGCAAACACTAACGGATGGATGCTGATCGGAATCGCCCACCCATAACCGTTGTATCTGGCTGCACTCCCCATTGAGGTAACGGCTACCGTCCCCATTGCTTGCTTGGCAAAGAAAGGATCTCTCGCCAATCTCCGCCAGACCAGAAAATGTCTCATAAACCTTGGCAGTAAAGAGAAAGCTTTGGTTAGGGTAATATTCCGGTGTGTCCCAAGCTGTACTTCTCCTGCAGTCAGCACCTCTTTTTGAGCGGTGCGGATTTCGGCATGGATCGCTTGGACTGATTTCTGATTTGCTTTCCGAATCACGTAGGGCATGGGGAGAGTTTCCGAGCCATCATTCTGACCGACCGACCTTTCTACAACGAGGGAAACATCTACGTCATCAAAAAGCACAAGATGCTTGCTTCCCCGTCGCATTGCGTGGATATAGGGGAGTTCACTGACGGCTTGACCAATGCACTTGATTATGAACCCTGTAAAGGAAAGCCCTTCGCCCGTTCTCGCTTTCAGCTCACGAATAGACTCGCGCGCTTTCGTGACATCCACTTCAAGCAAAAGGGGAATATGGTGCTTGGTTTTGCCAAAATCTAACGTATCCAGTGTCGGAGTGCGAAATTCAGGGAATCGTTGTTCCACATAGGTTCCGATATTATCCATTTCATCAAATTTATAAAGATAGGCCAAACCAACGGGTTCTCAATCTTTTCTAAACCCTATCTTGACGCTAGGGCTATCCCATGAGGAACTTGTGAAGTCAGGGCAGGTAAGCGTAGAGAAAAATAATGGAGATCGAGTGGCGAGCTACAGTCTCAGGGCTACCAGCATGGGACTCTTTGGCCTTCATAACTTCCTCAAAAGTGATCTATATCGTATGAAGTATCGATAGCTTGAGGACGATTTTGTGGATACGAATCTTGAGAAAACGACCGCCACAGTCGATATCACCGCACCTAATGTGGTCGATGAACCAGAATCAGCCCCCGAAGAACAAGTGATCGTAGAGGAATTCAAGGTCTCTGGTGATGTCCTCGTGACCAAAATTAAGGAACTGATTCATCAGGGCAATATTTGCCCCATTTTTATCAACTCAGAATCGATGAATCAACAGAGAATACAACGGACTCCAAATTATGCAAAGCCAGCTCAGGACTCCTCCGCGCCACCGTTGCAGAGACTGATTCTAAAAGCCGGACTGCTCTATTTTGCCGTGGGTTTTGTGCTGGGACCAATTCGCTTGCTGTGGGGCGTTCCCCATTTTGGCACGAGGGTCAGTGAACTTCTGGAAATGCCCCTGATGCTCGTTGCCATTATTCTGGCCGCTCGCTGGGTGGTTCAACGACTCACTATCCCTGCTAGGCGATGGGTCCGATTGGGCATGGGGATGACTGCGCTAAGCCTCTTACTGAGTGCGGAAATGGGTCTTGTACTCTGGCTGCGCGGTATCTCGATTCAAGAGTATTTGACATCCCGTGATCCAGTTTCGGGCAGTGTCTATTTACTTCTGCTCGGCGTATTTGCAGCGATGCCGTTGCTAATCTCGGCAAGAGCAGATGCCTCGTTGTTGGGGGGTGACGGTTAAGTACAGTCCGTTCATAGGTTGTTCATGGGGCAGATTTATAAATGAATGACACTAACTTAAGGACGGTGAGCAGTGCTCACCCTACGAACTCCCGGTAGACCCGCTCAGGGTTAGCGGTGAGAGTTGTCACTCATTTATAGAAGACTTCACAAACAGTTCTCTGGAGAAAACTCACCATGTTAAAACGACGGCAGTTTGTCCAAACAGCGGCAGCAACAACATTGGAGGCTAGGGGTGCCCAGTCCTGCGATTCTGGTGACATCAGCTATGAAAAAGCAGTCAGCCAGACTTGGCGGCACACAAAACCCATCCCGACGGATGAAAGAGCAATACAGCGTGAACTGGTTCGCTACGCCACTCTTGCGGCCTCCAGCCACAATACCCAATGCTGGAAATTTAAATTAGAAAATCAGTCCATCTCAATTTTGCCGGATCTTGAACGCCGCTGTCCGGCGGTTGATCCAGACGACCATCATCTCTATGCCAGTCTCGGCTGTGCGACCGAGAACCTCTTGCAAGCGGCTCAGGCTTATGGGTTACAGGGCACTGTTGATGTTGCCACGGCTGACCGGATTCGCATCCAGATGGAGCCGATCCAGCCCGTTGCATCGCCTCTCTTTGAGGCTATTCCGCTACGGCAATCGACACGCACTGACTATGATGGTCAACCGCTCAAGAACGAGGAGCTAAAGCAGTTAGAACAGGTTGGTTGCGGAAAGGGCATCAATCTCATTCTCTTGACTGATAAACAGGCAATGGAAGAAATTCTGGAGTATGTGGTTGAGGGCAATACAGCTCAGATAAACGATCTGGCATTTGTTAAAGAGCTAAAAACCTGGATCCGTTTCAACGAGCAAGAAGCGGTGCGTAAGGGTGACGGACTGTTTGCCAAATCTGCCGGGAACCCAACTGCACCTCATTGGCTGGGCAGTTTTATGTTTGATCGGGTCTTCAAGCCCAAGGCTGAAAACCAAAAGTACGCCAATCAAATGCATAGCTCTGCTGGGATTGCGATCTTTGTTTCCGATGCCAATACGCCCTCTCATTGGGTCGAAGTAGGGCGATGCTATCAGCGTTTTGCTTTGCAGGCTACCGCATTAGGAATTCGGACAGCGTTCTTGAATCAGCCGGTTGAAGTGGCGACCCTGCGGCCTCAGTTTGCTAATTATCTTGGGATTGGCGATCGCCGTCCTGATTTAGTCATCCGGTTTGGGCGTGGCCCTGAAATGCCGAGATCGCTCCGACGCCCCATTGAAGCCGTCCTCATTTGAGCTGGAACTGTTGCCCCACTCTTCAAAGGTTTGGAGACGCCCATGTATCTTTCATTGCTCATCACCCAAGGTATTATTCCGCTGGTACTGCTGCTGTGGCAAGGATTATCACCAGCCCGAAATCAACTGGGCTGGCTGCTCAAAACCCTTGTCATGGCGATCTATCTTGCAGGAATTACAAGCAGCAAAACCATCGTTAAGAGGTCATCATGATTGACTTAACCCTCGGCATCAAAATTCTGTTGGTGATGGTATCCGTTCTGATCGTCGTGCATCTCTGGTTCGGTAGGCGGTTTCAACGCCTTGGCGATCAACAGGTGTCAGCGCTCAGAGCACTCCGTTCTCAGAAGCGACCGGCCCATCCACCCACCCTAATTCGTGACTTTGTTTTACGCTCTCGGCCCCCCTCTCAGCGCTGGCCCAAAACGGTTCGGATTCACCAAAGGGGTGAGATGCGTCTGTCTAAACAGGGACAATGGCTTCCCTTTACCGCCAGTCAAGATTTTGCGATTCAGCAACCGGGATTTGTCTGGCGAGCAATATTCCGAGCGGCCCCCCGGATCAAGATCAAGGTAATCGATAGTTATATCGACGGCAAAGGGTATCTTGAAGCTAAATTATTAGGCTCTATTCCGCTTGCCAAAGTAGAAGGAGCTGGTACCGATAAGGGTGAGCTAATGCGATATCTGGCAGAACTGGTCTTTTGCCCAGATGCACTGCTCAATAACCCTGACCTGCAGTGGTGTGAACTCAACCCATCCGCTGTGGAAGTTTCTGCTGGGCCTAAGCGAGTGGCTGTACGCTTCGACTTCAATCAGGATGGGGATATTGTGCGTAGCAGTGCGCCGAATCGACCGCGTCTGGTTGAGGGGAGAGAAATCGAGACGCCTTGGTTTGGGACTTTCTCTGATTACGAAGTACTCGGCGGCTACCGGATTCCAACGCGGGGAGAGGTGAGCTGGTTGCTCGAAGACGGTCCTTTTTGCTACTGGCGGGGTCGCATTAATCAGCTTGAGCTTGAGCCAGATAGTGATCATGATTTTCGGCCAGATCGTGAGTATCAAGATGCAGGCTACCAATTAGAGGTGTAATGGGGTCATATTCTTTTTCCTCTGGCATCTCACTATCTAAAACCTCTGAATCATCTAGTGAATCAGGATCCTGTGAAACCATTGAGGCTAGAGTCTTTTGGGGATTTATCTATGGAATTGCTTCAATGCCTCCTGCCCAGTTCTAGCCTGCTGTGTTTGAATAGCTATGAAATAGACTAAGTCAGCGAGAATTGACGATGATGAATGTCATCGATCCCCAGGGAGATACAGCCTAGGATTCTAAACCTCATATCTATGAGAACCCGCAACAGCTTCAGAACACCGGTTGAGATCAGTTGGGACATGAGTTGCGAGTTAAGACTATCCATACCCTAGCTTCCAATGGCGCGGTTTCTGGGGCTAGACGGCCTGCATTGCTGAGACAAGATGTTCTTGATACCACTGATTCGCAAGCTGAGCAGCCTCTGCCAACGTGCCGGGTTCCTCAAATAAATGGGTTGCCCCTGGAACAATC
>JBAUJD010000276.1:0-3596 GCA_049683515.1 Thermosynechococcaceae cyanobacterium
CAGAGTTTAGCCCGCCGTAAGCAACAATCAGGGGCTAATCACATATCCGTTGCCACAAGCCTCAATCAGTTGGCCTTGCTCTATACCAAACAGGGCCGATATCAAGAAGCCGAACCCCTGCAGCTTCAATCATTCAATATTTATCAACAGCGATTAGGCCCAACCCATCCGGCTGTTGCCACCAGCCTCAATAACCTGGCGGATCTCTATAGTAAAGAAGGACGCTATACCGAGGCAGAATCTCTGTTGAAGCGATCGCTCACAATCTATCGCCAAAAATTCGGCCCAGACCATCTCAATGTGGCCTATAGCCTCAATAACCTCGCGGAGGTCTACCTCAAGCAGGGACGCTACAAAGAAGCAGAAGCCTCTCATTTGCAATCGCTCAAGATCAAAAAACAAAAATTAGGACAGGTCCATGAGTCGGTTGCCACCAGCCTTAATAATTTGGCCGAAGTCTACAGTGGGCAAAAGAGGTATGCCGAGGCGGAGCCGCTCTTTAAGCAGGCATTGGCAATGCGACAAAAGCTGTTGGGCCCAGAGCATCCTTCGGTGGCGACCAGTCTCAATAACTTGGCTGAACTATACGGGCAGCAGGGGAAATATGCAGAAGCCAAGCCCCTCTTTGAGCAAGCGCTGGCAATGCGGAAGAAGCTTCTAGGCCCAGAGCATCCGGCTCTTGTGATTAGCCTCAGCAATTTAGCGGCGCTTTACGGTAACCAGGGCAACATCAAAGAAGCAAAGGCTCTGTATGTAGAAGCAATTGCGATCTCAAAAGTAAAGCTTGGCCCAGACCATCCGACCACTCAAGTCATAGAACGACGGCTCAGCCTATTGAAAAAACAGTAGTGGGTCATAGATAGTGGTTCAAACCGAAGGTGCATTGAGATATCACTTCAGATTGATGCTTGAGCCGCGCCGCGCAGGGTCGATTTGAACCTCCAATATTTCTGTGTTGGCCGCTACCGCGATATGATCATCGGGTTATAACCACACTAGAAACCTTTTACGTCATTGCTATGGACATTCCTGCTGGTCAGCTCCTTTTGCGTCGTTCAATTGCGGTGAAGGTTGTCGTCACACCTCGCTGGAAAGATGAAGCACAAGAACAGCTCCAAGCCCAAATCAATCAGTTTGATGGTCAGCTTCAGCAGCTAGACCAGCAAGTACAGCAAATGGTGGGCGAACTGCAAAAACAGAAAGTCCAGATTATTGGGGCTGATACGCCCTCTTCTGACGAGACCCAAGCCCAAATTCAAAATATTCAAATGCAGGCCAACAACGCCAAGAGCGAACTGCTAGAGAAAAAGAATCAGGTGCTACAGCAGCTCAATCAGGTCCAGAGCCTAGAGATGGAGCAGCAGGTCGAACAGGGTCAGATTGATAGTTTCTTCTATGCTCAAAAAGGCGACAACCTGATTGGCAGAATGCAGGTAGAGGTCTTGCTTCGAGACGGTGTGATTGAAGATATTCAAGGCGAACTATAAATCTCCTGCAGCAGGTAATCTGTTCTGGTTGCCGCATCCTGCAAGGTTTTGGCCGTCAATACCCTCCAGCACTGGGGGGTATTTTGCTGGTGAGCCTCACCACGATTTGACGTGGGGGACACGGCAGCCACAAGTTAAAGATAGATCATCCTACTGAGGGGCGAGAGACTTATGAATTCTGACGATTGGCGGCACAAAAGTCAGCCCATTCCACCGGGAGGTCGCTATCCAGCCCAGGACTACTGCAGCAACTGTGGCCTATGCGATACCTACTATATTGCTCATGTGAATGATGCCTGCGCTTTTCTAGGGGAGGGCATGGGAAAGGTCGAAACCCTGGAGCCTCAAATTCATGGCCGCAGTCGTAAAGATAATCTAGAGCGGCGCTTTGGGGTTTGCACCGCAATGCACTATATCAAGATGAATCCACCTGTTGCCGGTGCCCAGTGGACGGGGGTGGTGACATCGGTTGCGATCGCAATGCTCAAAAACAACTGGGTCGATGGAGTCATCTGTGTCCAGAGTGATCCCGAAGATCGATTTAGCCCTAAACCTGTGATTGCCACCACCGTCGAAGACATCATGGCAGCGCGGGGCGTTAAACCCACGCTATCGCCGAACCTCAATATTTTGGCATTATTAGAAGAGAGCGGTCTCAAACGAATTTTATTTTGCGGTGTGGGCTGCCAGGTGCAGGCGCTCAGAAGTGTTGAGCATCATCTAAATCTGGATAAACTCTACGTGCTGGGTACCCACTGCGTCGATAACGGCAAACGGGAGGGGCTTGAGAAGTTTTTAGAGACGGCCAGCGATAGCCCTGAGACCGTTCGACACTATGAGTTTATGCAAAATTATCAGGTCCAGTTCAAGCATACAGACGGTCACACCGAGGAAGTGCCCTATTTTTGCCTCCCGACCAAAGAGCTGAACGACGTAATTGCTCCTTCTTGCTATAGCTGTTTTGACTATATGAATGGGTTGGCTGATTTAGTGGTGGGGTATATGGGAGTTCCCTACCAAAATGTACCGATGACAGAGCATTTTCAGCAGGTGACGGTTCGCAATCAAAAGGGCATTCAGATGCTGGAACTCATCAAGCCAACGGCCACCCTTAAATCTGTTGAGCAGGGCGGAGACTGTCGTAGCTTTGTATTGCAGACGGTTTTACAGGAAGAGAAGTCGAGTAATACCAGATTGCCTAAGTTCCTGGGCAAGTTGTTGGCGAAGGCTTTGACGCGATTTGGTCCGCAGGGACTAGAGTTTGCCAAGTATTCCATTGACTACCACACGATTCGGAATTATCTATTTGTAAAGCGAAATTGGGGTGCTAAGGCCGATAAGCAGATCCCGAACTATTCCACAGAGATTGTGGCCGAATACGATCGCGATGGCACCATTACGAAGCTGTTGCGACGCTGAGATTGGGTTTGAGACAAAGGGTCACCCCCGAAGGCCGATGACCCTTTGTCGCTAACGGACTTGGGCATTAGGTTTCTATCGCTTTTGTTGTCACGCCAAGACATTGATTTGTAGGAGTGCGACCCACAATATAGATATCTATTTCCTGTTCGCCCACCTTAAACACCTGGAGGGTATTGAGTTCTGTTTGCAAAAGGTTGACGAGGCGCTGGTATCGCTGGGCGATCGCAACCTCTTCTTCTCCATACCAATCTTGGCATTGAATGGCTGGTTCAAAAAATGCGGCAAAGTCAACTTCGGTAAGGGTTGATTCTGGTGGGGCATTGGTGAGGGCCAAAACGTATGCTGTGGTTAAAGGCTCAGAAGATGGAGACTCCCAGACCTGCAGCTCTAAGGGATAGTCGGCTTCACTGGTCCAGTCTAGATTTGTAATAGCATCTCTCAATCGCCCGATCAGCTCACGATCAGTTGACCTCGAAGCGTCTTCAACAAGAGACTTCGCCATTAAAAACTGCTGAAACAATACATCACGGTATAGCCTTTCCTGCTCCCGTTCCACGAAAAAACCGTGGCGTTTAAAAAAGGGTCGCGCTGTGATGCTGACGTCTGCAAATAGGCGAGGGATACTTTGCGATCGCGCATCGGCTTCAATTTGTTCGATGAGTTGAGTGCCGACGCCCAGCCGCTGCC
>JBAUJD010000277.1:0-3323 GCA_049683515.1 Thermosynechococcaceae cyanobacterium
GCCCTCTGTATTGCTTTAGCGGTCCTGGATCCCGCCATGATCGGAGAGCCTGCTAACCCCTTCGCAACACCCCTAGAGATTTTACCTGAGTGGTATCTCTATCCGGTATTCCAGATTCTGCGTATTGTTCCGAGCAAGCTGATCGGTGTCCTATTGCAGACCGCTGTTCCGTTGGGTCTAATGTTGATTCCGTTCATTGAGAACGTCAACAAGTTTCAGAACCCTTTCCGTCGCCCTGTGGCTACGTCTGTCTTCTTGTTTGGGACTTTCTTTACTTTATATCTAGGGATTGGCGCGACGTTGCCCATTGATAAGTCTTTGACACTAGGACTTTTCTAAGACTAATCTTCTCGCTTTTCAATTCTTGTAAGAAACGCTCTGGCAATTTCCTGTCAGAGCGTTTTTTTGTTTATGGTGTCTTGATAGTCTCTAATACGGGCCAAACATTTTGTTGGCGGGTGTTTTAGCATCATCGCTGTAAAAGAAGTCTCGAATGAGTTTCAGCATCTGCTCGCGAGTGATGATGCCTGACCCTTCGGTATTAAGCGTCGGAAAAATGAGGGGGGCATAAACGGGAGAAACGTTATAAACGCTGAGAAGCTGACCCCAGTTAGCTTCGTTGATGCCATCTTGTTCGTCTGGTTTGAAGACGTCAAAGACTAATTCCATGAGCGTTTTCACTTGCTGTTCATATTTTTGAGAATCGTTCAGTACGATGTCGTAATAGTCGAGCCATTCAGCAATGGAAACCTGCTGGTTCTGATTTTTGTCGGCAACCTGGTCTAGCCCTTGCCAGTCGCGCTCAAGCTGGTTCATTAAGGCGACGTAGCGAGGCGATCGCAATCCCCAATTTCTGATACCCGCTAGCTTTTTGACAATCTTCTCAAAGTCCTTTTTGCAGAGATAGCCATTGTGGCACTCGTCGTACATGCTAAATAGCTTCGTAAGTTTTCGGGTCTGTAGTTCCGTCAACATTGGGGTGATAGGCTCCTAGGGCTGAGATGCTATTGCGGTCTTCTTTATTTAAGCGGTTCTAGCCACTGAACAGGTGATCAGACCCTAATTTTAAGCTAAAGTCGCCGTTAGTCTGATTGCCCGCGCCTCTGACTGTGCAGGTAAAGAGGCGGTTACCAAAACTGAAACACCCGCTTAGATCTTGAGAATATCTGTTTAGGTTTAAAGGGAGTCAGCGTTTGACAGTATTCCCTCCTCTCTTTGCCCTGACTCCAGCCCAATTCTCTATCGCTTTTGAGTGTGTGTCATGCGTTTATCTGTTGTTTTGCTCAGTTTAATGGTGCCCATAGGATTAACCGCTGTTGCGCCGCTTGCTATTGCAGATAGCGCTCCGCCAAAAGAGCAACAATCTGAGCAAGACTACCCGCGCGTCATCGCAGACACCGCCGCGATGGTTTCTAACGCAGAAGCTCAAAGGCTAGCCAATCAATATGGTCTGCAGATTCTCAATCTCACCTGGGAAGATACGGGGCGCTATAACAATTCAGCGGTGGGGCCAAACATCAGCGATATGACCATTCAGGTTCAGCATCGTGACGAAGCCTCTGATACCTACAGCGTTAGCCTGATGCCGGTGATTCGCCATCCTAACTTTTCTGACCAGTCTGCCGATGTAAAGCTCGATAACTTTGCCCTTAAGGTGGGGAATCAAAAGGGAGACTCACTGCAGCGCGTCCCGCTGCGTCGCCTGCTAGAGAACCTGCCCCAGTATCTGAGTAAGGCAGAGTCATGGAAAGGGCCACGCAAGTCGTTACTGGCCCAGCGAGATACTCATGTTTTAGTCAGTGCCCAGGCTAGCTTTTTGCCGATTCCTAAGGCGGGTAAAGCGACCTTTAATCCTGTGCTGTTTAACTATCAATCTTATGCAGGCGATCCTGCCGTTCTCACGATTTTAGCCACTCGCGAAGGGACCAGCGTGACGGTCATTGATAATAAGCGCGATGCCTTTGAAGCCGGTCAAAATTGGGGGCAACGTCTGTTCTTTAACAAAAAGGGAGAGCGGGCCAGTCTCACCGGAGAGCGAGCTAGTGATTTTAAAGCCAGTGGAAGTTCTTCGGGCACTTATTCCTCTGAGAAAGCCGACGCGGAAGGTCTCAATATGGTGATGCTGATTCAGGTGCCGCTCAAGCAAAAGCAGCCGCTTGGATCAGTTTTGTTCTCGCCAGCGGAGCCTGCACCCGTATCTGGCAGTGAAGCGCTGATGGATCGAGCCAGTGATGTTGAAGCAGCGGTGATTGGTCACGGTGAGGTCGAAGGGCCATTCACCGAAATTGATGGTCTTGAGATTGAGCGAGATGCCAATTTACCCATTCGGGTGACGGTACAGTTTTATAAGGCAACCAGCAATGGTGCGGTATCAGAGGCCGATATGAAGGCCATTAATCAGCAGATCGCGCGAGTGTATGAAGACGCCGACTATGTGGGCAGCTTAGTGGTCGATGGCGAAACAGGACGCCCCACAGAATATGACGGATCTAAGCAGGAGCCTGCGAACTGGTGGGAGCTATTTTGGCAGCGTCACGAGAAGAATACAGGGCAAACCAAGGAAGAGGCTATGAAAATGCTGCGTGAGCTGTTAGGTCGGGGCTGGATGCCGCAATCGACAGCGGAATTAGAGAAGGCCGTGGAGAAGCTGCGCTAACGTTGGCAGATTCTAGCGCTGTAGCCAGCCGGTTGCGATCGCACCCAATATAGCGGCCCCAAAGGCCAGCCGATACCACACAAACACCCAAGTACTTTGGCGCTGCAGGTATTGCAAGAGCCATGCGATCGCCAAGTACGAAAATATAAACGCCGACAAAATGCCGAACAGCAGCGGAATCGCAGCATCAAGATGACCAATCACCTTGCGAGACTGAAACAGCGTTGCCAGCCCTAGGGTCGGTAACCCTAGCAAAAAAGAAAATCGAGCTGCTGTATCTCTTTGTAGACCCAGGAATAACCCCGTAGTCAGCGTCGAACCCGACCGGGAAACACCGGGCACCAGCGCCAGCATTTGGCCTAGCCCTACCAAGAGGCCATCCTTAATCTCTAGCTGGTCAAAGCCCCGTTTACGGCGACCCACTTTTTCGGCAATGCCCAGCAGAATCGCCATGACAATGGATGCTATAGCAATCACTAAAGCACTTTCAGGAATCGAATCGCGGAAAATAAACCAAATCGTTAGTGCCGGAACGGTACCAATGGCAATGCCCAGGAGGATTTTCCATTCTTCTCGCTGCCAGTCTTTTTGCTGATAGGCGGCCCACGAGCCAGAAATAATAGTCTTCAAGTCAAATCGGAAATAGAGCAGCACCGCGATCACGCTG
>JBAUJD010000278.1:0-3677 GCA_049683515.1 Thermosynechococcaceae cyanobacterium
ATTTAATCCCATTAATAGAGAGTGCTGCCAGTTGATCCGCACCGGCGGCTTTCATCGCTGGATTAAGAATTGCTGGGGTAACAATATCTTCAACGAAGGAGGTGACGATCTTACCGAATGCACCGCCGATAATGACGGCGACCGCTAAGTCAACGACATTCCCTTGAGATAAGAATTCGCCAAAGTCCTTTAAAAAACTACCGGATCCACTACTGTTTGCCATATCCGCAAATACCTTTTTCGTTGTTAAGAGAATTAAAGCATCAGGATTCTACCACTCATGAGCTTGCTTGGGAGATCTGTCTGATCTGCAGGCAGTCGGCAGAAAAACGCTAATTTTGAAGGGCAACGTTAAATAACGGCCTTGTCTGAGGGCTAGAACAATTGCTTCGGTTTAAGCTGGTGTGGTTAGCCCCGATGGGGTGCAGATATTGATGGAGGCGCACCACATCGACAGGACCCTCTAGCAATACTTCTAGATCTTGTTTCATCAATAGCGGTCTTGAATAGATTCGGCTGATCGGTGATGAACACAATATCGACATCGCTGTCAGGGGTGGCTTGGTTGCGGGCATAGAAACCAAAGAATCCGAGCTTATGCAGGTGGTACTCGGTTCTATGTTGGGGTATGAAGGTTTTGAGGAGAGCTTGGATGAGATCGCAGCCAAGCACAACCTTGTTCACATTGTCAGCTCTAATTCTTGCTTCATCAGCTTGATCGCCGCTTTTACACCTTGAATACGGTTTGTGCAGATATCAAATATGACTTCTGCATCCAGGTTCCCGTAATGATGGCTGAGGATATCGCGGGCACCTTTGGCTCCTTTCCAATCAATGTCTGGATGGGCGTCCAGCAGCACCGCCCTCCATACTTCTCTAGATTTTTGAGACTTTCTCCCATCCAAATCAGCATCATGGCAATGCCGTCGAGTTTATCGAGACCTGCATCATCTTGTGTAAAGTCATCAGCGGACTGGATACCTACAAAGCGCCGCTCAATTCGGTTGATTGCTTCTTCAATCTGTCTGAGTACTTCTTGCAGCAATGCCTGATCAGACATAAATAGCTTCTTGATCAATGCGTTGCTTCAAAAATGGATTCATGTTGCTGCGGTACCGAACGATATCGACGGGTACTTTCAGATTTTCTTGAAGATGTTCTTTGAGATGCACCATCATGAACAGGTCGGGGGCCATTTCAACTACCACGTCCAGGTCGCTGCAGTCAGTGGCTTCATCTCGTGCTACTGAACCAAAAATGCCGAGACGAGTGACGCCGAAGCGCTTTTCTAGTTGCGATCGCTGATCTCTAAGCTTGATTAAGGCTTCCTGTTGATTCATCGTGGCCTCTGTTGAACATGACCATTTTAGCGTCTGGCTTTCATGCCGATGAAGAGTAGGCAGGTTCCTGAGAGAGCTGAAAACAAGAGCTACGGGACAGCATAATCAGAATACTCGCGCATTGAAGGATGGTGGAAACCCACTACAAGCTCTTTTCTAGAGATGCCCATCTCTTCTAATTCTTTATCGACTTCAATGTCGGTGTTGTTGGCCTGAATCCAAATTTTGTCTTCTTTGATATCGAAATGAAAGATGCAGTGGTCGATGCGCCGCTCGTTATCCCACCCTGTGCGGAATAAAAGATAGTGATCATTGGCTGGATCAAAGATTAACTGAGTCTCAATCTCTGATTTGTGGGGACCGTAGTTGGCGTAGCGGCTCAGAAATTCTTGGAGGCACTGTCGATAGTGGTTTAATCGATCCATGATGTAATTTCCCCGGTGATTGAGCTGTAGACGACGATGCTGATGGGATAACGTTGGAAAATTTCTCGAATGAGTGTTTCTTGAAATAAGGTGTCATAAATTAGCTTTGGGACAGCAAGGTACAGGTTGCGATCAGGCTCTTGAGAGCTGCTGCCAGATGCTCAAGATTTTGTGGAGTGCGTTGATAAACGATATCTAGGTCTTGGGTAAGACGACTGCTGCCATGCACAACGGCTGCGACCCCGCCAATAATGATGAATTCAACTTTATATTCTGCCAATAGGTTGAGAAGACGAGGGAAATCTGTCATGCTTTCGCCCGCTTGCCTGCTTTCTTGAGTTCACTGGCAAACTGCTGGAGCTTCATGAGGTTTTCTATCCGCTCTTGATGTGAAAGCTTTAGGTTGGCTTGGATTAGGGTGCGATCAACATCCTGTTTGTATGCGTTGATTACTGGGTCTTGATTTAGAGCTAGATCAAACATAGACAGCTTCGTATCTCTTGGGTATGTCCATTTTAGCGTCTAGCCCCTATGCCACTGTGGTGCGACATCAGCGGTATGCGATGATAGTTTTATTAGAGGTTAACAATCGTGACGATAGAGCAAGTTCTTGAATTCGCGCGTGATCTATCCCCTGCTGAGCAAAGAAGACTTCTGGAAAGCCTTCAAAGTCTGGCGTCTGGTGAGGATGCAGCGTCAACCAACAATCAATACAAAAGCCTATTAAGCCTAGCGGGTTCTGCACATTCAGAGTATCGAGACGTCTCTGAAAATAAGCTTCAGCATCTTGGAGAAGCATACGCAGCCCAGTGAAGCAGGTGTTTCTCGATAGTGGAGCCTTCTTCGCGTTGCTAGTTGCAGAGGATAGCGTTCATCAACGAGCTGTAGAACTATTTCAACGCGCTGATTCTGAAAACTGGGATCTCGTGACCACAAACCTGATTGTTGTTGAAACTTATACTCTGATCCTGGCCCGGACTAGAAGAGGCCGAGATAATGCCGTTGCTTTCCTTGATAGCCTCGACTCTTCTACTGTTTGCGTAGAACGCATTACTAAAAATGATGAGGCTTTAGGAGCCGAGATCGTTCGCACTCAACAAGACAAAATGTACTCGCTATGCGATGCGATCAGCTTTGCTGTTATGAAGCGTATGGGAATTGTGGAAACTATCTCTTTTGACAAGCATTTCCGCGAGTACGGACAGTTTATCGTGCTGTAGGAACCGAAGAATCCGAGCTTATGTAGGTGGTACTCGGTTCCGTGTTGGGTCGTGAAGGTTTTGAGACGTTCTTAGAGATGTTCGCGTTGTAATGGGTTCATGGGAGTCCCGTCATGGCAATGGTTGCTTGTATGTCTAAGGTACTGCGATGGTTTACGATCTGCCTGCTTCTAGAGGAGAACGACGTAAACGGCCATCGCTAAAGCCAGCTAACATGGACTTATTAGACTCTTTAACTAGCTATGACATCTTCTCAGCTTGACACCCAAGTTCGCTACCTAACCAACGCCGCTGGAGAAAAAACGGATGTCCTGGTTCCGGTCGATCTTTGGGAATCTCTGCTGGCCCTGTTGCCAACGAATAGCGGTCTCGACCCCATAGATGAGTTAGAACCCAATAGTCAAATCCTGGCTGACTTCAAGGCTGCTACTCAGCAAGCCCAAGCCGGTCAAACCTTCCCGCTATCTGAACTGTGGCACGACCTCAACCAGAACTAGCATGACTGAGGTTCGCTTTACTGCCTCATTCAAGCGTCGTCTGAAATCTTTAGCTAAGCGCTATCGCCACATCCAGAAAGACATTCAGCCTATTCTTGAAGAACTGCAAACAGGAAATTTTGTAGGAGACCAAATCCCCGGCACATCTATGACTGCTTTCAAGGTTAGAGCCAAGAATAGCGATCTCCCTATGGG
>JBAUJD010000279.1:0-2549 GCA_049683515.1 Thermosynechococcaceae cyanobacterium
ACTCTACGCGGTGAGGCTAGATCGAATGCGAGAGTCTGAAGAATGTCGTGAAGTCTTGAGACCGCTAGACTCACACAGACTATTAGAGACCGAGGCCCATACTAGCCAGACCACAGATGATCTGACAGATGACGCTCTGCTGGTTTCTTTGGGCATTGATGCCAGCTCAGACAACGATGTGACCCAGCTAACCCACGTGCGATCGCGCCAAGAGATCAAAGCAGCCGAAGAAATCGCGCAGCGGCTTCCCTGTCAAGACTTTGATGAATTTAAACCTATCTTCGAGCAGGTTCAGCATGAGTTAGAGACCGGCGAGCGGCAAACTTTAAAATATCAGGACAATGCGGAGGTTCATCAAGGTGACTTGTTCATCCTGGATGGACAAAAGGTGATGGTGGTTGAGATGGGCGAACCGTTCGTCAGCGACTATGACCGCCGGGACCGTCGGCTCAGGGTGGTTTACGATAACGCCACCGAGAGTGGTCTGCTGTTGCGATCGCTCCAGCGGGCCTTAAACAAAGACAAGTCTAGCCGCCGAATTACTAATCCAAATTTTGGCCCACTTTTTTCAGCGACTGAAGCAGAGGATGACCTGCCCACTGGCTATATTTACGTGCTTCGCAGCAAATCGGAACATCCCTTCATTGCCGCAAATCGGTCTGTGGTTCACAAGATCGGCGTGACGGTCGGTGACGTGAAAAACCGGATAGCGAACGCGAAGAAAGACCCGACCTATCTGCTAGCAGATGTAGAAATCGTTGCCACATTCAAACTGGCAAATATCAAACGACAGGGGCTTGAGGCGCTATTGCAGAAGTTTTTCGGCAGCGCTCGATTAGACTTGGAATTGAAAGATCGCTTCGGCGCACCCGTGAAGCCAAGAGAATGGTTCCTCGTTCCACTGAAGGTGATTGAGGAAGTGATGGAAAAAATCCAGGAAGGAACTATCGATCAATTTCGATATGATCTCAATACAGCAAATCTCACGAGTTCGTAATATGGTTGCAGCTCAAGGTCAGTTACCTCGGTTAACGCCAGTTGAGTATTTTGCTTGGGAGGAGGAGCAGCTATGCCGCCATGAGTATATTAATGGCGAGGTTTACGCCACGAGTGGAGGCACTCAGAACCATAGTCGAATTGCTTTGAAGGTTGCGGCCTTATTGGATAATCACTTGCCTGATGGCGGTTGTCGGGCATTTAACTCTGATTGCAGGGTTAATATTGTTGAAACGGATGATTACACCTATCCCGATGCGAGCGTGAGCTGTGATCAAAGAGATAAAAATACGACTCAATACATCACCTATCCCTGCTTGATTGTCGAAGTTTTGTCTGAGAGCACAGAGGCCTACGACCGAGGAAAGAAGTTCTTTCGCTATCGCCAGAATCCGCAATTGCAAGATTATGTATTGGTGAGTTCTCAGGAAATCGAGATCGACCTTTACCGCAAAGATCGTGATGGACGGTGGGAGATCGTTAATTATCGTGCTGGAGAGGTGGTGGAACTACAGTCGGTTGATTTCAGTTTCCCCATTGAACAAGCCTATCGGGGGATCGACTTTTCAGAGGTCGCGGTGTAATGAGTGTAATACCAACCCGCCACCAAGCCGATGAGGGAGCATCCCACTTTCGACGAAACACTCTATGGCCCTCACCCTAAATCCCTCTCCCAATTCTAGGAGAGGGACTTTGACTTCTTTTATCTTGCCCCCCTTCTCCCTTTTGGGGAGAAGGGGCTGGGGGATGAGGGCTATTCGCGAAAGTGGGATGCTCCCAGCCGATGACTGGGGCATGAGCGACAGGAGCTTGTTCAAAGTATTGTTTTAAAAAGCGCTCAGGTAGAAATCTTTGGCAAAAGTTGGTGACGCCATTCAGGCAGAAAACGCAAACTGGTCTTTTAGGGGCCAAACCCGTGAGCAGTTCGAGCAGCATATCAATCGTTCTGTACCGCTCTACACTCAAGGGCATGAGCTGGTAGCCGCTCTCTCTGATTTCTTTCTCACGGATCACTCTGTTTGCTATGACCTGGGCTGCTCCACCGGGCTACTGCTGGCCTCGCTGGCTGAACGCCACACCAGCAAATTAGTTCAGTTTGTGGGCGTTGATCAAGAAGCAGATATGGCCCAGCAGGCTCAGGCCCACTGCAAAGGCTTCAACAATATAGAGATTCGCTGCCAGACACTTATCGATGTAGAGCTAGAGCCAGCCGACTTCATCGTGGCCTATTACACGATGCAGTTCGTCCACCCTAAGCATCGGCAGGCTATCTTTGACCGGCTCTACGAATCGCTCAACTGGGGCGGTGGCTTGATTCTCTTTGAGAAAGTGCGCGGCCCCGATGCCCGCTTTCAAGACATGATGACGACGCTCTACACCGACTTCAAGCTGCAGCAGGGCTATTCTGGCGATGAAATTGTTGCCAAAACCCGCAGCCTCAAGGGTGTGCTCGAACCCTTTTCCAGTGCCGGTAATTTAGGCTTGCTCGAACGGGCCGGTTTTGTCGATATTATGACGGTGATGAAGTACGTTTGTTTTGAAGGGTTTCTCGC
>JBAUJD010000280.1:0-1602 GCA_049683515.1 Thermosynechococcaceae cyanobacterium
CTGTAATTGAAGCTGCGATCGCAATTCTGCACCAAGACGGTCGGTTTTTACTGCAGCTTCGCGACGATATCCCCACCATTGTGTACCCAAACCAGTGGGCCTGCTTTGGGGGCCACATGGATCCTGGTGAAGCACCGGAGGTCGCAATGCGGCGAGAACTGATCGAAGAAATTGGCTATACCGCCACTGACGTCAATTTCTTCAAACGTGATGACGGCCCAGGCGTGCGGCGCTACGTGTTCTCTTGTCCCCTTAAGGTTGACATTACAGACCTAACCCTTAATGAAGGTTGGGATCTGGGGCTATTTACGCCAGAGGAGATTGTCGCAGGCATCTGCGATGCTCCTTGCGATCAGCAGCCGCGCTCTGTTGCGATTCCCCACAAAAAGATTTTGCTTGATTTTCTCCAGCGTGACCCGTCATAGAGCAATTAGAACCAGGTTTTCACAATGCCTGAAACCGCGTGAGCAGCGAGCAGCACTTAGCCTGCCTCACCACTTGAAAGATTGCTGGCATCTTGATTTGCTTTTGCTGCAGCGGCGGTTGGATTAGCAACCTCGCCATCGCTAGACTCTCCACTGGTGCTTACTGCAGCACTGGTGTTAGCGTCATTCTGTTGATGAACGCTGTCGTTCGCACTCGTCGGTTCGGGTGATGCTGCTTGATCTGACGATTCACTGGGCGTTGCCGTCTGCTGTGATTCCGTTGCAGTGCTCTCCTGAGTGGGGGTAGCCACCTGAGCATCTTCTCTAGGAGGTGCTACTGGAGTTTTTTTTTGCGTTGTTCTCTCGATTTCAGGCAAATCTAAACGCTTTCTGGCTTTTGCCACGGCATTGGCCGCACCTGATTGACTCGCTTCCCATAGTTTGACGGCAGTATCAGCCATCAAATTGCTGTTTTCATTCTGGTTGGCCCGTCCCTTCAACTCAGAAACAGTTTCTGTAACTTTAGAGGAGTTATTCCAAACCCAGCCAATCGCGACTAGGACAAAGCAAAGCATTAGCCACAGCAGCAGGGCTGTTTCCTTTAAGATTTTCCAGGTTAGCTTGAAAAAATTTTTATAGGACTCCGCCGTCTCTTCTCCTGAAATAAGCTGCCACCACTCGGTTGCTTTATCTTGAATTGGATTGCTCATAGTAGGATTATCTCCATCCCAGGGAACCTCGTTACTATGATGGACTGTTCCCTGAACCCGGTCAATCTAGTTCTTGACTAAAGCATTTCAAGGGTGAGAAGAATGCTAATGAATGCTTTGTTCAGAGATCGTACGCTGCTCACCGATAAAGGGATTAACCCTTGCTTTACTGCAGGTTAATGTCAGTTTTAAGTTCTGTGGGGTATAAGCCTGGAATAATACAGAGGCGATCCGTTAGAGGCTGGAATCATGACGATGAATCTATCGCTTTCGAGCCATCAACTATTCCTCAATTGAGGGCGCTGAGCCATGCAAATTGATTTTCATCATGGTGTGACCTATGTGGTGGCTCGGTTAGCGGGTTTCCAGCACGAAGAGGCACAGATCATTGCCTATGCCGCTCAATATGTTGATGATGCCACCAATGCGGGCACCATTGGCTTCAATAACGGCACCACCTTTGATCA
>JBAUJD010000281.1:0-6725 GCA_049683515.1 Thermosynechococcaceae cyanobacterium
TGTCAATCCAGCCACCCCTCGATCTATTCCCGTATCTCAACCTGCGTATCCTATATCTCAACCTGCTTATGTAGAGGCTGCCAAACTTAACCAATCAGAAATTTTAGATAACTATGGCCTCATCAAGGCGACCCAAGGCAATCAGGTTTCTGTTCGACTTTTAACAGGAGAGACTAAAACCTATCTACTTGCTTCCAATGCAGAAGGTGCCCGCGTCCAACAAGGAAGTCTAGTTGGCTTTGAAACCAATAGTAAAGGCGATATTACGCGACTATCACCGCCACAAGTTCAGCGAATTTATCGCGGCACTCTAGTCGTAGTCGAAGACCAAAAGATTGCTATGGTAACGTCTGAGGGAGAGCGTTTCGTGACAACGTTGTCTAAAGCAAAAATTGCCCGTATGGGTTTAGCTCCCGGTCAGCCTATTAAAATAACGCAATACAAAGGTACCTGGGCGACTAAAGTGTGTCAGCCCGGTGCGCGAAATGACGATGATGCTCAACCCATCATTGCCGATCAAAGCGGTATTTCACTCGGTGGCTCCATTGCACCGCAGGGTCAGTAGAAGAGCTTCATCACGACAAAAACCCTCCTCTTAAAACTTTTAAGAGGAGGGTTTTTTGTTTAGGAAAAGCAAGTAGCTTCTATTAATAATCAAATGATTTGATAATAGTAAATTCGTAGCTTACTTTGCCACTGGCGTCTTTAGGAAGATCGTACTCAAAGTCTGTATAGAGGCGATCGTAGGCTGCTGTGTAGCGTGGCAACCAAAAATAATGGTAGAAGCCAGTTGGCGGATAAAAATTATCTGAAGCAGAGGTTGAAATATTTGGCAAAAAGAAAGAGTTGAAGGGTGTTGATTCGGCTGAAGTCCCAAAGACAATCTGCTGTGCCTTGGCTGAGGGAGCGACTAGCATTAAAGCTGCCGCTAGAGTCGTTGTTAACGCTAGTGCAATATTTTTCATTAATTAACCCCTAAAACCTCACAACATTTTAAATACCCCAACCTATTGTAGACCACCACTTTGTAAAACACGACAGCAGTTAGCTCTGGTTCGTAGAGCTAGTACTCAGGGCCACTATCTCCGTTTGCACCGGTTGTTACGTTCTGAGACGTTTCATAATCAACGTATTCAAAGGTTTCACTGTATTCAAAAGCCTCTGTTCTTGTCGTTGTTCCACGCTCTGATGCTGTACTCGTTGCAATACTGCCGACATTGGTAGTGTCGGTTGTTGTCACACCGTTCTGTTGCTGAGTATTGGTATTAGAGTCACTTTGAACGTTCGTCGTTACAGAGACATCGTTATTGATGGTCTGTTCAGACTTAACAAACTGTAAATTCGTGCTTTGACGACCGACAGGCGTAACGGAAGAGTTATTGACGGTCGTCACAAAAATGCCCTGAGCAAGCGCTGGTGATGCCGTAGCAACACTTGCGATCAGAATTAAAACAGAATTGAGCCTCATGGGAGGTACTCCCTAAATTAATCTTAACGTTAAGCGAGAAAGTTGCTAATTAACTAGTTCCGATTGATTGTGTGACCAGAACCTTTAAGCTACTGCCAAGCTTGAATCCTTTGGTTACTAGGATATTGTGCCGTTGCAGGCCGTTGTTGAACAGGTTGGCTATTTCTTTGCTGCTGAGCAGGCTGGGGCTGAGGCGTAACGCGCACTTGCTGGGGAGCAGAGAGAGCAGGTCGCTCAGCGACAGGGGCATCTTGTTGCCTGTAGGCAGAAGGTGCTGCTTGGCTATTTCTGGCGTTGACGTTGCCAGGGTTAGGGGCTGCCCCGAATGGGCCACTCTCAGAGCGAGGCACACTAACGGCAGGGCAATCTACCCCTGCAAGAGTTTTCAACTCTTCGTAGCTCACTTTAATACCCGCCTTAGTCATTTTAGAGTAATTGCTAATCAGCAATAAGCAGGTCTCTAACTTAGACTTTGCAAGCTGGTTCTTAGCATAGTTTTTACAGGTATCCATGCCAAAGGATTGGGTATAAGTTAATGAGCCACCTAAAGATCCTGAATCAAAGGGGCCAATCCCGTTGCCGTAGGCCGACAAAGCCAGACCAGAGCTAGAACAGTCAGCTACGCCGTTACCGACAACGCCTCGTCCTAGAGAATAGTTATTCACCTGAGTATTAACCAGCGAACCTTGTTGGTTCGTGGTGACATTCGGGTTGGCAGTTGAAGTCGAATTATTCGGGGCGTCAATGTTAGTTGTAGCAGCCTGTGCCAACACTTTTCCTGAAGTGCATAGAAGTAGCCCAGCAACCGTGACACCTGCCAGTAAGTAATTACGATAATACATTATAGTGTCTTCTCCTAGTCTGAATAGCAAAAGGCCACAAGACCTATACAGCTTCTAAATACAATGATGCCTGTGGTTAAAAGTCGAACCCAGAGCTGACTCTATGATTCTTCTCAAATCCAGAGAAGTCGTAGGACTCTCGAATACTGACATTGGTGGTCTTAAGAAAGTTACCGCGCTCTTGCGAATAGCTTTTTGTAGTCACATCGAACCGATCTTTCTCAAGAAAATTACGACCATCTCTGCTCTCTGCCACCGACGTTGTTCCCCACTCACGTTTCACAGCAGAAGAACCTGCCTCGCGCACTCCTTCGTAAACCTCTTTAATATCAATTTTGGTTTTAGATTCTCCGTTAAAAATACTTCGAACCTTATAGCTATTTTCAACGTAAGAACTTCCTGCGAAAGAAGGAAGAGTAACCACAGCCAAAAAGATAAATGAAAAGGGTATAGAACTACGCCATTTCATAACAAGCACCACTGAAATCAATAAACATTTTTGCAGGCAGCAGTCATTTTATCGCTCTGAGCATTTTGAGCTTTATGACTACAAACCCGTGAAGGATGAATGCATTCCCTATTGTTGCTATTTTGAGAGCAGCTATGAGAAAGCGGAACAACAACGATAAAGCTGTTGTTCCTGCAGGCAATCGTTAGAAGCTGAAGCCAGAAGTAACTCGGTGAGTTTTATCGAAGCCAGAGAAATCGTAGGATTCCTTCACAGCAACGTTTGTAGTGGTTGTGAAATCACCTTTCTCATGAGAATAACTGCTGGTAGCAATATCAGCTTTATCTACTTCGTGAAAGGTACGACCATCTTTGGCTTCTGTGGTAGTAGTGGTGCTCCACTCATTCTTAGTGGCATTAGAACCAGCTTCACGCCAGCCTTTGTAAACTTCATTGACGTTGATATTAGTACTCGATTTGCCGTTGAAGGTGCTCTTTAGGTTGTAGCTGTTCTCAACGAAGGAGGTGCCAGCCAGAGAAGGAAGAGCTGCTGCTGCAACGAGGATCGCCGAAAGGGGTAGAATTTTTTGCAGTTTCATGAGTAATCACCACTAAAAGATGGGTTGTACAATAAATCGAAAGAATTTTGCTCTTCCGAAAGGTTTAGTCGGCTGTCATATCTATCTAGTTAATCGCTAAATCCTGATTGCAGGACATCGCAGTCAAGGATGCAAGCAATAGGAAAAAAGCTTTCAAACGTACCCCCCCCAACAGCAAGACTTAAGTCAAGCCGTATTCTTTCAAAGCCCGAAAGAAACAAGAGAACCCCCCTACAACTTATGCTAAGGGTTTCTCATTGTTACTTAAGTCTAAAAACTGAAGCCAGAAGTGACTCGGTGAGTTTTATCGAAGCCAGAGAAGTCGTATGATTCCTTCACAGCAACGTTTGTGGCCGTTGCAAAATCACCACTCTCACGAGAATAACTGCTAGTGGCAATATCAGCGGTGTCAACCTCATTAAAGGTACGACCATCTTTAGCTTCAGTCGTGGTTGTGATGCTCTTCTCGGTTTTGCTTGCATCAGAACCAGCCGTACGATGGCCTTTGTAGACCTCGTTAACGTTAATATTGGTACTGGACTTGCCGTTAAAAGTGCTCTTCAGATTGTAGCTGTTCTCAACGAAGGATGTACCCGCTAAAGAAGGAAGAGCTGCGGCTGCAACGAGGAGCGCTGAAAGAGGCAGAATTCTTTGCAGTTTCATAAATAATCACCACTGAATGACACGTATAAGCTCTGAAAAGCCAGCAAGAAGGATTTTGTCCTACCTCGCTAACATGCTGGTTGTCATTAGCCAGCTAAAAGTGGCAACAATGCTCACTTCCAAGAAAAAGATACGCTGAAAAAGCCGCAACAGCTCTCAGCTACCAATTTTTACTATCCCCGCAACACTCAATGAAATGCTACATGAAGCACTTCACCCAGACACCAAACCCCGCAGGTGCTAGACTGAGCTTTATTTGTCTGCTCATCTTGGCACTAAAGCTTTGAGGCGTCAACCCTAATTGAGGGCTTTATTCCTAGCTTGGTTTGGCTATAGACCCACTATCACGCCAGATCTTCTATGATTGCTAGGTTTTTTGACAAATCTTCATGATTTATTGCATCCCCATACTCAAGGTGATTAAACGCAACAAATGAAGGCATAATACTTTTTTGGCAATTACCCCAGGTCAAGCATGCTTAGCGATACCGATCGCGTTCAGGTTCTCAGCGAGGCTCTGCCTTACATTCAAGCCTTTGCCGGTAAGACCATTGTTGTTAAATACGGTGGCGCGGCAATGAAGGATGAAACCCTCAAGGCTGAAGTTATTCGAGATATTGTCTTTATGGCTGCGGTGGGCTTAAAAATTGTGGTCGTGCATGGGGGTGGCCCGGAAATTAACCTGTGGCTGAATAAGTTGGGGATTGAAGCACAGTTTAAAAATGGGTTAAGGGTGACAGATGCACCCACGATGGATGTCGTTGAGATGGTGCTGGTGGGACGAGTGAACAAAGAACTCGTTTCATTGATCAGTCAAGCTGGCGGCGCTGCGGTGGGCATTTGCGGCAAGGATGGCAATTTAGTGATGGCTCGTCCCCAAGGAGAGGCCGGGATTGGGTTTGTGGGTGAAGTCAATGCCGTTAACTCTGATTTAATCTCTACACTACTTGACGGTGGCTATATCCCCATTGTTTCTAGCGTGGCCGATGATGAGACGGGGCAACCTTACAATATCAATGCCGATACGGTGGCTGGTGAACTTGCCGCTTCTCTAGAGGCAGAGAAACTGATTCTGCTCACGGATACTGCGGGTATTCTGCAGGATGCGAAAGATCCCTCAACGCTTATTCCTCAGCTGAGTATCGGCGAGGCGCGATCGCTCATTGAAACTGAAATTGTTGCTGGTGGCATGATTCCGAAGGTGTTATGCTGTGTGCGATCTTTGGCCCAGGGCGTTAATGCTGCTCATATTATTGATGGTCAAGTTCCCCATGCGTTGCTGCTAGAGATTTTCACCGATGCAGGGGTTGGCTCCATGATCACGGCGTAGTTGTTTTGATATTGATTAGACTCAATACCTGACGTCATCAAATTTGTTCACGACATCTATGCGCTTTGATATTTTGACTCTGTTTCCTGATTTTTTCGCGTCGCCGTTGTCGAGTAGTTTGGTGGGTAAAGCGCTCAATAAGGGTATTGCGGAGGTGTGTCTGACGAATCCGCGCGACTTTACGATCGATAAGCACCATCGGGTTGATGATGAACCCTATGGTGGCGGGGTGGGGATGCTGATGAAGCCAGATCCTATTTTTGCGGCGGTTGAATCGTTGCCCCAGCTTTCGAGACAGGAGATTATTTTGATGACGCCCCAAGGGGAGCCAATGTGTCAGGCTTTGTTTGAAGAGCTGACGCAGTGCGAGCAGCTTATTTTAATTTGTGGTCATTATGAAGGCGTTGATGAGCGCGTTGCTGAGCACTTGACAACCCGTGAAGTGTCGTTAGGTGATTTCGTCTTGACCTGTGGTGAGATTCCGGCTCTGGCGTTGCTCAATGGCGTCCTGCGGCTGTTGCCGGGTACGGTGGCAAAGGCAGAGTCTTTAAAGTACGAAAGTTTTGAGGCCGGATTGCTCGACTATCCGCAGTACACGCGACCGGCTATTTTTAGAAACTGGGAAGTTCCGGCCATTTTGCGGTCGGGAGATCATGGCAAAATTGCCCAATGGCGGCAGTCTCAGCAGGAGCAACGGACGTACGATCGCAGACCCGATCTTTACGAACGCTGGCAGCAAAAAGACGCTGACGACCCCTAAAAATCTACTTCAATTCATCGAGCTGAATTCGAGGGTCAACCACTTTGAGCAGCAAATCAGCCAGCAAATTCCCAATAATCAGCATCACAGCCCCGATCATCAAGCTTGCCATGACGAGATAGAGATCTTGCTCTAGCACGGCTTTTAAGATTAAGCGGCCCAAACCGGGCCAGTTAAAAAAGGTCTCTGCAATAAACGCCCCGCCCAGCAGGCTCGCAAATTCAAACCCTAATAGTGTGACCAAGGGGTTGACGGCATTGCGAAGGGCATGGATGTAGATAACTTTTTCTTCCGGTAGACCTTTAGCCCGCGCCGTTTGCACGTAGTTTTGCCGCAGCACATCGAGTAAATTACCCCGCGTCAGCCGCTGCAGACCGGCAAAGCTAGTAATTGTTAAGGCGAACGTGGGTAAAATCATGTGCCAGCCAATATCTAAGATCTTACCGATCCATGACAAATCATCGTGATAAACACTGGTCATGTCGCCGACGGGGAACAGCGGTGTGCTTTGGGCAAAGAAAAGCAGCAGCAGCGCCGTAATAAAGCTGGGAAAACCTTGACCGATATAGCTCAATACCCGCAGTACGCGATCAATCAATCGATTTTGCTGAACTGC
>JBAUJD010000282.1:0-2702 GCA_049683515.1 Thermosynechococcaceae cyanobacterium
CTGTAGCATGGTTCAAGATATTGGCGGTTTCGTTCATCTCCACCCTGAAGGTGGATTGGCCGGTGGCGAGGTCATCGACAGCGCCGACGCGGGTGAAGATACGATCGCAAATCCCTAACCCCGCTGACTGCGCCGGAACAAAGCTCCCGACTTGGGCCATCAACTGAATCAAACCCACCTGCCGGAGATAGCAGCTTTTGCCACTGGCGTTGGGGCCGGTGAGGATGATCAGATCGGGGGATGAGGGGATGGGGAGGTGGGGAGATGGGGAGATGCCATTGTTAGCGGTGGGGCTACCAAGTTCTGTGGCGTTGGGGACAAAGAAGCCGGGGGGTAGAGATTTTTCAACGACGGGGTGACGGCCATTGACGAGACTGATTTCGCGGCCTTTGCTCATTTGGGGACGGCAGTAGCCTTGGTAGATGGCGACTTCGGTTAAGCCTGCTAGTACATCAACGGCGGCGACATTTGCGGCTACGGTGCGGATCAGTCCGGCCCATTCGCCGACTTCGCTACGCAAGTCAACAAAGATATCGTATTCGAGCTGAAACTGTTCGGTTTGGGCGTTGAAGATGCGAGCTTCCCGTTCTTTGAGTTCAGGGGTGATATAGCGCTCTTCGTTGGTGAGGGTTTGCTTGCGAATGTAGTTGTCGGGGGCTTGGGATGATTTGGCGCGGCTGATGGCAATGAAATAACCAAAGGCTTTATTAAAGCCCACCTTGAGCGTGGGGATGCCGGTGCGCTCCCGTTCGTCTTTTTCGAGGTTGGCGATCCACTGCTGGTCGCTGACGGCCTGTTGCCGCAGACGATCTAGGTCTGCGTTGACGCCATCGCGAATCAGGTTACCTTCGGTGAGACTGATGGGAGGGGTCTCGTGGAGGTGCGATCGCAACCGTATCCCCAGCTTCTCTAAAGTTGTTGGCACTGTTTGCACAGCCTGTAAATGCTCAGATTTTCCATCGGCCACTAGATTGGAAAGATCGGTGAGGCGATCTAGGGATTCAGCCAAGGCGATCAAGTCACGGGCATTTGCAGTCCCTGACCCCGCTCGACCGGCAAGGCGCTCTAGGTCATAAATTTGCTGGAGCAGTGATTGTAAATCGCTACGAAATGCAGTGTTTTGACTCAGTTCTGCGATCGTATCTTGACGCGCTTGAATTTGCTCATAGCTCAGCAATGGCTGCAATAGCCAACGCTTCAGAGCGCGGCCCCCCATCGCGGTGCGGGTTTGGTCTAAGGCCCACAGTAATGAGCCATGAAAGGTGCCATCCCGTGAGGTCTTGGTAATTTCTAAGTTACGCCGCGATTGATGGTCGAGCACCATATATTCGGTCAGCAGGTAGGTAGACAGCGGCTGTAGCGGAATGTGGTTTTCTTTTTGAGTGTCTTCAATGTAGGCCAGCAGTCCCCCTGCCGCCCGTACCGCCAGGGGTAGATGCTCACATCCCAAACCCTCTAGAGAGCGGACGCCGAAGACTTGTTGAATGCGCTGCTTAGCTTCTGGCAGCGTAAAGGACGATTGGGTCCGCATCGTGAAGCAAAACTGATTAGGAATGCCCTCTGGCAAATGCTCTGAGGTTTCACCGGGGCGCAGCAGACGTTGCAAATCAGGCGCATCGGTAGGAAAGATGACTTCAGAGGGCTGCAGGCGCAATAGCTCTTGAGTGAGCTGATCTCGTTCAGTGTGCTGGGTGGTCAAGAACTCCCCGGTGGAGATATCGGCGTAGGCCATCCCCCAATTGTTGCCAGCGGTGACAAAGGCGACTAGAAAATTATTGCTACGGGCCTGGAGCATCCCGGCATCGAGGACGGTTCCGGGGGTGATCACCCGCGTTACTTCTCGTTTGACTAAACCTTGAGCTTGGGCCGGGTCTTCCATTTGGTCGCAGATGGCGACGGAGTAGCCTTTCTCAACCAGCATTCGGCAGTAGCGTTCGAGCTGATGATGGGGAATGCCAGCCATCGCCACCCGACCGACGTTGTTGCCGGAGAGGCGACTGGTGAGGACTAGCTCTAGGGCTTGGGCAATGGTGACGGCGTCGTCTAAGAAGGTTTCGTAGAAATCCCCCATGCGATACAGCAAAAGGGTTTGGGGATACTCATCTTTGAGATCGACGTAGTGCCGCATCATCGGGGAGAGGTCTTCGCGATTAACTGTAGTGCGATCGCGATGATGGGCGGGGTTTTTCCCTTCTCTGAGGGGTGGGCAGTCAGATTTTGCAGCGTCGCTCATGAAGAAGGGAGGTAGAGATACTGCTTACGACTTTATCGCAGGCGCTAGGATGGCTCAAGCTGCATTCAGCAGCACTGGTTCTATCGTCCCATCTAAACTGTTCAGTCCTGCATGATTAAATCTGCTCTCGTGGCTGGCAAACATTAGTAATCAAGGGATAGGGTAAAATCGCGAAGGCTTAATGTTTCTGGACATCTACATCCGATGGATGCGGCCAACAGCACGATTCAGTTTCAAGATGTTACCTATCGTCAAGATCAACGCGACCTGATTTCAGGTCTGAATTTGACGGTTCAACCGGGGGAAACCTTAGTGCTGTTAGGCAGAAGTGGCTGTGGCAAAACCACCACTCTCAAGTTGACCAATGGTTCCCTGTTGCCAACCCAAGGCACGGTTAAGATCGCGGGTGTCTCAACGACCGAATGGAATCTGATCCAACTCCGACGCCAGATTGGGTATGCCATTCAAG
>JBAUJD010000283.1:0-3243 GCA_049683515.1 Thermosynechococcaceae cyanobacterium
AAAAAAACGACCGTCAAAGATCCTGACTATGAGTTTAGGCAGGCGGACAAATTTAAAGCGCTGGTGACCCCTCAGAAGTATTGGAATGGTCCGTTCCTGCGCCCCAATGCAGGCCGCGCCAGCACTGGATACGGCATTCGACGCTACTATAATGGCGTTTTTGCCAACGACTATTATCACCGGGGCTTAGACTATGCAGGCGGCACCGGCTCAGCGGTCAAAGCCGCCGCCGCTGGCAAGATTGCGTTGATTGGGCGTGAATCCCAGGGCTTTCGAGTCCACGGGAATGTGGTCGGTATCGATCATGGTCAAGGTGTCGCCACAATTTACCTGCACCTGAGCCGCATTGATGTTTCACCAGGAGAAATGGTAAAGCCCGGGCAGGTGATCGGGGCCGTGGGTTCGACTGGGGCCGTTACAGGGCCGCATCTGCACTGGGGACTTTATGTTAATGGAGCGGCGGTTGATCCATCCCCTTGGCTTAGAGGCGAATTTAATTAAATTTCTTTGATTCTATAGATTTTCAGGGATGAGTCTATGGCGTTCTCTATTTTTCAAATCCTCTTTAGGGATGACGCGGTCTTAATGCTTACGATTATTAAAGACGATACCTAGAGTCTTTTTTTGAACGGGGTAGGGTATGGATTACCCTCGCACTTGGGCAAACTAAGTAAAGTTAGACCTCATCCTGACTGAAGGGTATTGTGACCATGACGATTCAAGAAATTGTAGGACAGGCGTTATCCAATGGATACTTGACGCCCACGATGGAAGCGGAGGTGGGTCGCATCTGCGATAATGCCTCTGACTTAGCTGTCGAAGAGTATCAAGCCCTTGATAAGCTGATGGGCGCTTTACTGACAGGCCAGGTTGTGGCGGTGCCTCGTAAGCAATTTATCAATGTAATGGAAGAACTCGTGCTCACTGAGGCGATTGCACGAGTGTCTGAAGTTGAAGCTTCTGGCGATCAAGCCCTCGATCTAGGCGATATTGCGGCCTATGCCCTTAACCGACTTCCCCCGCTCTATGCCACCACTGAAGAAGGGGCCACCTATCAACGACAGCGCGCTCAAGCGGAGATGAGTGATCTCATTGCCCAGCAAGTGAGTGATGCAATAGCAAGAAATGTTGATCAACCCGAATTCTTCCCTGAGCGGAAGGCACTGGCGACCCACGAAAAAGCAGATGTGGTCGGTCAAATGAGTTCACTCTTGCAGACCTACGCCCCTGAGTTTGAAGAACCCGTTAAGGTTTAACGACAAGGCTGAGCGGACCTAGACGAAACTGCTACGCTGGGAACTGTTGTCTTTGGTTCTGGCCTGGGGCGATATTCTGGTCACTCTCTAAGTCACGGCTATGCCTGAGTCTGCCAAGGTTTGGATTTACGATACGACGTTGCGCGATGGCGCTCAAACAGAAGGTCTGTCGCTATCCATTGAAGACAAGCTCAAGATCGCCCATCAGCTTGATCGGCTGGGCATCCCCTTCATTGAGGGGGGCTGGCCTGGGGCAAACCCTAAAGATGTTGAGTTCTTCGAGCAGCTTCGGACAACACCACTACAGCAGTCTGAGCTGGTGACCTTTTGCTCTACCCGGCGTCCGGGGCTAAAGGCGGCAGAAGATCCGTTACTGAAGCCCATTCTAGCGGCGCAAACAACCTGGGTGACGCTGTTCGGCAAGTCTTGGGATTTACATGTCACCACAGGGCTAAAAACAACGCTGGACGAAAATCTAGCGATGATCTCTGACTCGATTAGCTATCTGCGACAACAGGATCGCCGCGTCGTTTACGATGCGGAGCATTGGTTTGATGGCTATAAACTCAACCAAAGCTATGCATTAGAGACGTTGAAAAGTGCGATCGCATCCGGCGCAGAATGGATTGTGCTGTGCGACACCAACGGCGGCACCCTTCCCCACGAAATTTCTAAAATTGTGTCTGAGGTGGCCCAAGCGATAGAGCCTTGGCAGAAAAAAGCGGGGCATTCAGTGCAGATTGGGATTCATACCCATGATGATGCAGGGACTGCGGTGGCGAGTGCGATCGCAGCCATCCAGCAGGGCGCAACCATGGTTCAGGGCACCATTAATGGCTACGGCGAACGGTGCGGCAATGCAAACCTCTGTACCGTGATCCCAAACCTGCAGCTCAAATTGGGCTATGACTGTCTTGAAGCCGAGCAGCTTAATGGTCTGACCTCGGCGAGCCGATTGATCAGTGAGATTGTTAATCTAGCCCCCGATGAGCATGCTCCCTTCGTGGGTCTGTCGGCCTTTGCACACAAGGGTGGCATTCACGTCAGTGCCGTGCAAAAAGATCCGCGCACCTACGAGCACATCGCCCCCGACGTGGTGGGCAACCGCCGCCGCATAGTGATCTCAGAGCAAGCCGGACTGAGCAATGTTGTAGAAAAAGCAAGTTTGTTTGGCCTCACCCTAGACAAGCAACACCCGGCCAGCCGCCAGATTTTACAGGAGCTAAAAACCCTAGAACACGAAGGCTATCAGTTTGAAGCCGCCGAAGCCAGCTTTGAGCTGCTGATTCGTCAAGCCTTAGATCAGCGACCCTCTTTCTTTGAACTCCAGGGGTTTGACGTGCTGTGTAGAACTCACGATGTCCCCAGCAGTTATGCGGCCTGCAGCAATAGTTCAGTGTTGGCGACAGTCAATGTTAAGGTCGGCGACCAAAGAATGCTCACCGCTGCCGAAGGGAACGGGCCTGTTTCAGCTCTTGATTCAGCCCTTCGCAAGGCGCTGGTGGAGTTTTACCCAGCAATGGTGGAGTTTCATCTCACCGACTACAAGGTACGGATTTTAGACGGTCACACTGGAACTTCAGCCAAGACACGGGTTTTGGTGGACTTTAGCAATGGTCAACAGCGCTGGACGACGGTAGGGGTTTCGACCAACATCATTCAGGCGTCTTACCAAGCGGTCACGGAAGGGATTGAGTATGGTTTACTGCGGCAGAGTCAACAGGCAAAAGCAGCACTGAAATCGACACCTTTACCGCTGAGAACTTGAACGGGCTGATTATGACTTTCCCTGGAAGAAGTCGTTTTCTACCGACTTCAGCGATAGCAATCACGCCTTAGATGAGCAGAGCCATTCTCACGACCTAAAAGCTATCCTTAAATGACATGCCTGTGCGTTAAAAACTTAAATTTGTTTGACTGTCCCGGACTCAACATTTATTCAATCGTTGTTGAGTTATTGATCATCTAGAGAGCATGAAAGAATATG
>JBAUJD010000284.1:0-1848 GCA_049683515.1 Thermosynechococcaceae cyanobacterium
CTGTCAGTATCAATACAGCCGCCAAAAGTGCTACCGGATCTTTGAGCGCCAAGCCAGTCGATACGATCGCTATGATGTCTACGACGATCGCAATGATAATCGTGTCGATAGTCTCGGCGACGTGATCCTCAGAAGCATCTTCAACTAGAAGAATAAGCGGCACCCACAGGCAGAGGTTTACATACGCTTTGTCTGTGGGCTGTTCGATCAGGTTTTGAATCCAAAAATCTTGCAAGCCATCTCAGCTGACTCCAAGCCAAGGGATGTTCTGAGCACGCGAAACCTTCAAGCAGAGACGTTAACCCTTTGCTCCAGAGCGCCATAGATCGCCTTGAGTGCATGGTCCTCTGCAGGGCTAATTTGTCGATCAATGAGCGCAATACTGATAGCTTTAGACAGCACAAAAGCCGCCGCCTCCGGGTCTAAATCATCGAGATGGGGTTCAACCACCCCAGGCACTCGCAATGCTGACTTGATTTCTAGAGCTAAAGTAGGATCTATTCCCATCTTCAGCAGTCGTTGATGGAGGGTATCACCCTCAAGCGATGTTTCTGGATTCCCTGCCTGGATGACGCAGGCCAGTAAGCGTGTCACTTTACGCTGCTGGGCGTTCGGCAACTTTGCATAGGTGATCTCGTCTTCTTTAATCTCATTGCCATGGGTTTGGGCAATATTGTCAAGAATCTGCTGCCACTCTTGGGGGGCGCACTGTTCGGGCTTACCCACCGCCAAAGAAATTTTCACCTGGCCCTCCCCGACATGGAGCTGACTCACATGGGCTTCAATGCCCAGATAGCCTAACCACTGGGTAATCATGCCCATCAGTTTGGCACGGGCGGACTGCGTTTGCGTTAAAAGCTGGATTTGGGTGCGAACCAGGGGACGGACGAGATGATTAAGCATAATTGATAGAAGAATCGCTTCACATCATTTCTCATCTTACAGAACGTGCAAAATTATGAATGAATAGAGCCATTGGGCATAATTGCACCTGCTAGTTTGGCACCCGTTAGCTTCACCATGACTCGGTTATTACTCCCCATGGTGGCCCCGGTGAAATCAGCCCCTCTCAGATCGGCCCCGCTGAAGTCAGCGCAGGTCAGGTTCGCTTCTCGCAAATTAGCGTTTCTCAAATCAGCCTGGAGAAGATTAGCGCGGGTCAAATTCGCCTGAGATAGGTTCGCCTCTGACAGGTTGATTTTGTGCAGAAAGGCATCTTTTAAGTTTGCTTTGACCAAGTTAGCGCGACTAAGATTGCGGCCAGAGAAGTCTTTCTCTTGCAGATCGGCTCCGCGCAGATCGACGCCGCTGAGGTCAGGTAAGTGTGGGTGTCGGGTTGTTTGCTTGGCGGCTGGAGCCGAGACGGCGGCTGACGCTGAAGAGGGACTACTGTTTCGAGAGGTAGTAGAGGCTGCAGCGACACGAGAGGCTGCGGCGGCACGCGCTGTGGCTGAAGGAGATGACGTGGTTTGTGGTGTCGTTCGAGGCGTCGCCTGCGTCTTGGAGGCCGTCTGAGTTTGGGGCGAGGTCGGGGCTTGGGCTGTCGTCGTTCGACTGCTTGAGTATGGCGGTGTAGCGGTCTGGGCTGTCGTTCGAGTCTTAGCTGTCTGAGATTGGCTCGATGCCGCCGTTCGAGAGGCCGTCGATCTCGCTGCAGGCCGAGAACCCGATTGCGATCGCTGACTCACGGTAGGGCGCGATCGCTTCTGCAGATAGGCCTTCAAAAAATCACGGGCTTCATTGAGCTGCTGCAGCTTGATCACGGCCTTCTCGTGGAGACGCTCTCGCTCGGCAGGGATTCGATCCGGGTGCCAAACAAACACCAGATCTTTGTAGGCGTGATTGACC
>JBAUJD010000285.1:0-5509 GCA_049683515.1 Thermosynechococcaceae cyanobacterium
TTATGAGCGGCCTTCCAAGGATGAGTGACAGAGTGCTCCCGGTAGATGGTTTTGGATAAATTCCAGATGCTCAATGTTAGGGTCTGAAACGGTTGTAATGTCATCAAGGTCAATAACAAGTGTTCCAGCACAACAGTGACCATGCTCTTGGCCGTGTGCATATATCTCTAAAAGGTAGCTTTGTTCTGCACGAGGCAATTCACGAGCACACCTTACTGAAAGCTGAGTGCAGGCGATATTGACTTCTGGAACTTCAGCAAGAATAGTTGCCACGATCTCCGGCTGTGGAGTCCCATAACGACCGCGACCAATTGAGAAAATGACTTTTTGGGGTTTCACGGCGTTACAGAAATCCCTTGTAAATTTCACCATATCTGAATTTCGGCCTGGATGACCACCGTGATGAGGAAAGATAACAAGTGGTGCGCTTGGAGAATCATTTTCTTGTAAGAGATTGGACAAACCAACCTCATCAAGATCTCCAGGGAACATAACGACTGGTTGGTCATTACTCGATAGTCGAATCACTGCACTTACAGAATTTGAGGTTAAGGGATTACCTTCTCTATCAGTTGAACCTGGTCCTCTGGCGGCTAAGTATTGACTAGGAGCAAGTATCTCAACACGAATACATCCTAGATTGAAGTCATCGGTATGCCCACGATGGAGAGATGTTTCAAACTTGATAGATTGATCTCGATGAGCTTTATCAAGCGTATAAACTAGATCGTCCCACAGGTCAGAAGTTTTCAGTGCATCTGAATTCAAATACACTTGCCCTATTTCTACTGACTCAGAAGCAAGAAGAGCAATTACTCCCCTGACATGATCAGCATCAGCATGGGAGATTAGCAATGTGTCAACATGATAGACTTTCTCTCTCTGCAAGAACTCTAAGAGTGCAGCCCCAGGTCCTGCATCAACGACAAGAACGCCACTCTGAGTAATGAGAACAGAACTATTACCATGCCCAACATCAAGAATATAAAGCTTTTGTGTAGAAGGCATCTATCAGCCTCTAAAATCAAAATTAGTCAAAAATAAATCTTCATGCCGCTCAGCACCTAGATTCACCTGAGCAAAGAAGCGAGAACCATCTCTTACGTGAGAACGCAAATTTTCTGGAAACATGGTTAGAGGCAACCGAATTCCATCATCACCATTAGGGGCGTCCCATGCAGGTACAATAGCGTCAACCATACACTTTTCTGGCTTGTCTTCAGAGTCAACTCTTTCGATACGAACAAGTGTTTGCCACGATCTGCGGCTTGGGCGCAATTGCCCATCAATCTCATCGATACATTCTTGAAAACCTGCTAACAACCTTTCCACCGTAGCTTCGAGAGGTGTCAGCAAAACGGGTATACGACTTCTATAAGGACGAATAGCAGCTATATACTCTGTGCTCCATCTAGTAACTAGAACCGAAGGGAATCGATGATCGTAGCAATATGCAGCAAGTTCTGCACCTGTAAAAGCAGCATAGTTTCTGGGACTGAGATTGTGATCACAGACTACAGCCTGAGACGTCTGTTTCATCTCAATCAATAAATTCTGCGGAGTTGTGAAAGGTCCTTCTAAGGGATGTGGCATCAACTCTTCCCACTCTAAATCTTCACTGAGAGTATCTCTTCTAGCTTGATTGTCATCTACAATAGCAATATCTCTAATATCAAATCCACCATGAAGAATAGTCACTAATCAACCTCCTAATATCGGCAATTTAACAATAAATTCTGCTCCGCCCAATTCACCACTGGCTATTGCACTGACGTCACCGCCAAGATCTCGGACAGTATCCCTAACAATTGTTAAGCCGAGGCCAGTCCCTCCTAAGTATGAAGTTTCACCGGGCGACCAGATATGAGCAAGAGGAATATCCTTGATTCCTGGTCCATTATCAAGGATTCTAAGTTCCAGTTCTTTCCCTTCCAATACTGAACGAATTATAATCTTACGAATCCCAGGTGATTGCGCCTCAAATGCTTTTAGGCTATTAACAATTAGGTTTGTGAGTAACGATTCTATTGCAGCTTTGCTCCCTAGTAAATATGGATTTTCAGACGCAAGTTGAGTTACTACTTGTACATCTCGCTCTTCAAAAATTATGGCAAAGTCTGACATTAAACGATTAATTACCCAATGGATATCAACTCGCCGATTACGCCGCTTATCTTTTTCTATTATCCCAACCGTTAATTCTCCAAATCCTTCCATTAAATTTGATTGATCAATTATTCTCTCTATAGAATTCTCTAAATTCTCACTATAGAGATCTCCTAGCAACGTCTTCCCTCTGCGTTTCAACTGGTTAGCATTGCGAATGATTAACTCAATTGGGTGCCGAATTTCATGACCAAAGATAGCCGATATAATTCCAGCGGTACCTAACGTGCGGTAGAGCTGAACCTCTCTACGCAGAGCATCTGCCTCTTCATCTCTAGCTCTATCATACGTATCAATAGCTTTCTTGAACTCGTTTTTCTGATTCTTAGGTAAGTCTTTGATCGATTTTTCTAGATTCTTTTTCTGTTTTTGAACCTTGTCTGCAGAGTCTTTCTTTTTTTGGGATCGCCGTTCTTCTCTTTCACGCACTCGTGAACGTGCCATCCAGTTCAACGTGCTTTGTGCAAAAAGCTTTAATTCTCGAAAGCTTTCATTCTCAATAATTCCTGTTCGGTCTGTTTTCTGCACAAGCTTGTTTTGAGTTTCACTTAATGAAATTCGCCCGACTGTTGTATTTGTGCTGGGACGTAACTCCGGGCTGCGAGCACGCATAAGATTTAACTCTAGCCAATCATCTCCAGGATTTCCATATGGGTTAACCCGAATACCATTCATGTATAGATAAACTCCACCAAACTCCTGAAGCCATTCTTTGACTTCACCAATTGTCGTTGCACGAGTGAGAAAAGTCTCTCTATTTAAGACAAAGACCCAAAGGTCAAACTTGACTGTTCTAAGGTTGTAAGGCTTCGTTTGAACTTGTTGGTTGAGATCGGTATGATTGGCTTTAAAATATGGTTTTCCGTGGAAATCTAAAACTTGTGCTGAAGCCCATCCCTCATTATCTATAAATGCTTGGAGATGAAATTCGGCATCTTCAAAGTAACGACGTTTAACAAGTTGTTCTAAATCGTTGAATTCTGGCGCTTCAAGAACTGGGAAAAATCCCTCTGGATCATCTCCAAAGGGATCGGCTAACATTAGCATGCCACGCGCCAATCGCTTGACATCCATACGGCTTATCGAGTTACTTAAGTTAGAAACAACGATCTCTGATCCTTGCTTCTGATCAGGTTGACGTGCCTGGCTTAAGAGAGGAAGCTGAACTTCATCCACTGCCTGTACGTTGTCAAAATTCTCCCAATCAATCTCAACTAGATGTTCAGCTCTAGGTTCTTCCCGAGGCCTCGTTGTTAGCCGTACTTGGCTCCCTGTCCTCAGAGATGCTAGTCTGCCTAAACCTTTACTTCCAGCAGGAGTCCGGCCAAGCCGAGTTACTTGTTTCGTTGACTTAAGTGAAGTTCCGAGGACAAGCCACCCTTCTCGAATTCCGGTTTCTGTCATTCCATCACCGTCGTCAGTTATCCGGATTGTACCTCCAGGCTGATTTACATTAATTAACTCGACAGTGCATGTTTTTGCATCTGCATCGTAGGCATTCTTGACAAGTTCTAAAATGCCTTGAGCTGGCTCAATATTTAACTCTTCACCAAGCCGCTTAAGAATCTCGGGAGAGAATCGAAGATGGGCATTACTCATGCTTTATCAACTCCACAGGGGTAAGTCTCGAAGTGCGGAAACTGTGAGATGGCGACATCGAATACGTTGATTAAGCCACTCCGAAGTCTCTTCCTTTTTTAGACTTTGTAGAAGTTTCTCACATGCTGCAAGGGTCCCGTCATGCGGCTCCAAGACCAAAAGATGGTTCTCAACCGCCACATACTGCTGTGTATTAATAATCGTGCCAACAGCCCGTTGTCTATCGCTGAACTTAGAATTACGGCGAACCACCACAAAGGGTGGCTGAATCACACGTCCTTGAAACCTTCGTTTGTCCCTTAATTCTGTCATTGTCTCCCAACTTGGTAGGTGATGAGAGGTTTGTGCAAAGGGATGCAATTTCCCTTCGTGAGGATGTCGAAAGTCAACGACTGGTCCTACACTCACTTTAAAGAACTGACTAATTATCGGAATTGCCTGAACTTGTGGTTGTTGCCATCGTTCATAAGTTGAGTCAACGTAGCCCTTGGCTACCTCCAGCTCAACAATAAATACATCTACTTCTGCCAATGAATTAAACTGACCATGCAAACTTAGCCTCTTTTCTTTAGAGTGCTCTGCTATAACTGCTCTCCACTTCTGATAACGCTCTCCACTTCTTAGAACATCGGGAAGAATTGCCATTATCTGCGTTCCGGCTCTAGCCGACTTGAGACAGAATTCCAGGAAAACTGCGGCTGCATTCACTTTTCCCCTAGCCCAGCTACAGTTCGTAGGTGCTTGAATCATCGTAAACGGAGGATTGATAACAACATGCGTTGCTTTTTCAAAGATATCGCGATCAGAGAAAATGTCTATCTGTTTGATATTTGGGAAAAAGTTGTCACAACTCAAGTTACTTTGTTCATGATCGAAGTTACCTGTTCTAAGGGTCTTGAGTATGAGTCTGGCCTTTGCTGCCTGAATAAACTCAGAATGCAGATCGCGCCCAATTAGTTGTTTACCCCATGACTCTAGCGTACTTGTCAGATCTTCCTTGATTGATAAGGCTTTCGTGCAAGAGATTAATAGATCGCCAGCGCCACAGGTGGGATCAAGAATGACTGAGTTATCGTCAATAGTCTTTATGAATAACTGTAATGCTTTCTCGCACAAACTAGAGCCAGTAAAAAAGGCTCCATCAGTTCGTAATTTTTCCACTGGGACAAGTTTCATCAGCTCTCTTGAAGGCTGACCATCCAGAGCTGCATCAATGTTCCTCTCCCAAGTCTCAGGAACATCTCCTCTCTTTGAGTCATGTATTAGGGAACTGAGATAGCTCACATATGGTGAGAACTCTTGCACAAGCTTGTCCTTTCCGAAACATAACTGATGAAAGCGATAGTGATTAGTGCAACCACCATTGCTTGTATATCTGAAGAGAGTATAAAGCAATGCTGAAGATTCACAACGAAGCAGCTCCAAATACATAAGGAGCATATTTCTCTCTTAAGGAGGTTGAGGGGGCTAGACGCTCACTCCTTCCAGTTCCTCATCGGTCTGTTCATATAAAGCACGTAACTGCTCCAGCTTCTCCTCATCTGGCTCCCAGAAGCCGCGACCGTTGGCCTCTAGCATTCGCCCCACAATATTTCTAAAGGCTTCGGGATTCGCTTCACGCAACTTATTCGCCATCTCAGCATCTAACACATAGGTTTCTGCCGCCTGGTCATATACCCAGTTCTCTTTAAAGTCTGTGGTGCCACCCCAGCCAATCAATGCCGTCATTCGCTGAGAGATCTCG
>JBAUJD010000286.1:0-2297 GCA_049683515.1 Thermosynechococcaceae cyanobacterium
GATCGCAATTCCTAGAGCCACAACCCCAGCAGTGCCATAGCTGTTGTGCGATGGATGCGATCGGTGAGCTGACTGGGGAGGGAGTTGCGATCTCAAATGAGTTTTTTGTGAAAGGTCGAAGCGAAATGCTTGAGAAGCACCTTGGGTCTCAACAACACACTGCACTGGCTTAGAACATCGTGGCGCAGGGAACAGTATCTTCAGGATGAATCCTGGATTTGGAACACATAATCGCGGTTGTACCCACGCACAAAAAGCTGATCACCTTTGCGAATTATGACGCTAGCAGCAGTATCTAATGGAATCTGTTGCAGGACTTTCCCCGTCTTTTTATTCAGCAGGTATAGAAAATCAGGCTCCGCCGTAAAGCCATAGCCGGTCACGATCACATCCCCCACTAGCTCAAAATTAGTTGCGTTGGCTACCAGTGGCGGACTGTGCCACAGCACGTTCTTGGTCTCTAAATCGATCGCAGTAATGTATGCATTTATCCCACCGGATGACTTTGCATAGGTGTTGTGCCCGTGAGAAACGTAGAGGACATTTTTCTCTATCATTGCCCAAGTGAGAGTCTGCTCTACAAAATCTCGTTCGCCCTCCACCGTCACTGGACCATAAAGATAGCTTCTGAAATCAAAGCCTGCCTTAAATTCGCCTGGATCTTGGTCATAGATAAACAAGTAGTGTCCCCCCGAGAAGTTGGGGCCATACATCAGCAAAATCTGATTTTCAGCCTGTATGGCGCGAACTAGGAGATTGGACTGGTAGCGATCAGGAATGCCTGCCGGGACATTTCCAAAAACTTGCCGAAACGGATTCGGAACCTCGTAGGTGGGCAACGCAATCTGATTGCGTTCATACCAAGCCTCATCATCGGTAATCTGATTGGGCTGTGCAGTGACCAATTTGAGCTGGACAGAGGAGTTTGACTGTGGTGTAGGTCGGGGTGGCTGGCGGCTAAAGGGAGGCGCAGGTAAAGAACCAATATCAACCTGGTTGATGTTTGAGGAGGGGGCTGGAGCGGTGGTGGGCTGAGGTGAAGTGCGTATAGAAGGTGTATCTGAGGTGGGGGCTTCAGCAGTGCGAGTTGAAGAATTTGGAGTGATGACTCTCAATTGTTGTGAAATAGCCCACGCCAGTGTGGCACCGAACAGGCCAACCCCAATAATGCCAACTGCTATTAAGGCAATAGGCCGTCTTTTGAATGTTTGTTGTCGGGGAATAGCGTCAGGAATCGGCAGTGTTTGCACACTCGATCCTGAGCTAGCTGACGGACGGACAGTCTCTGGTGAGGATGACTTCAAATCTTCCAGCACTGCTGACGCCGACTGGTATCTTTGCTCAGCCTCTTGATGCAGCAGTCGGTTTAAAAGCATGACGAGATCTCCACTCAGTGGAGTGGCGACATATTGTTGCCAGTTGTTCGTCCACCCAAAACCATCTTGGAGCCAGAGCGCAGAGGGGGCTGTGTTGCTCAGCATTTGAAAGCAGGTGACGCCTAGACTGTACAAATCGCTGGCGGGGTTGGCTTGTCCCTGCTGAAGCTGCTCTAAGGAAGCATAACCTTGCGATCCCAAAATGGTGCCAGTTGTTTTCATGACTGAAACAGTCAACATCTTGGAGACACCAAAGTCAATCAGGACAGGCTTGCCGTCTTGCTGCCGACGCAGGATGTTCTCAGGTTTGATATCACGGTGAATCACACCTTGCTGATGAATAAATTCCAGGACCGGCAGAAGATCGGTTAGCAATTGGCGAACTTGAGTTTCCCCATAAGTTCCGCTCTGATATTCTGCCTGCAGCGTTTCTCCTGCGATGAACTGCTGCACCAGATAGGGATAATCTTGCTCCTCGAAGTAAGCAATAAGCTGTGGGATTTGGGGATGCTCCCCCAGTGCTTGCAACTGTCTAGCTTCCCGCTCGAATAAATCTCTGACTTTCTGAATTGTTGAAGCGCTGCTGTGGCCCTGGTAGGCCAACTGCTTCACCACGCATTGTTCGTTAAGTTTATCGATATCTTCAGCAAGGTAGGTTTTACCAAAGCCCCCTCTTCCCAGCGGTTTTAGAATTCGATAGCGGTTCCGAAGCAGGGTGACAAGCAGCGTCCCACAATGCTGACAATGTTTGTGCTCATCTGGATTAAGCGGTTGTTCACAGTCAGGATTGAGACAACAAAGCATAGGATAATTGTAGAAATTCGCACGCCACCACCCCCTATTCTAGTGGGAAGGCATATGGAGCGATCGCAAAACTGGGCACTCTGAGAACAACCCCAATCCCTTCAGACTGTGCCCACC
>JBAUJD010000287.1:0-5468 GCA_049683515.1 Thermosynechococcaceae cyanobacterium
TTGCAACGTTGAGTGATGTCTACGAGAAAACGACCGACTGGAGTGAAACCACAGGTAGTCGAGCTGGATCCTATTATGTTTTGTGACCTGCGTCCAGCAATGCAGGGTCTGTGACGCTACCCCCTCAGCTGCCCAAGCTTAAGATTAAGAATAGAAAGGCTAAAGATTCCCAAGAATAGAACTAAGCCTATGGCACAACCATAACTATATTCTAAGTCTGGAATTGTGAACGCTTTTTCATAAAGATAATAGACAATTGTTTTAGAGCTGTTGAGGGGGTTGCCACGGGTCATCACAAACACTTCTTCAAATACCTTGGTGGCTGAAATGGCTGAAATAACGGCGACGAGGGCTAAGTAGGGTCGCATCAACGGAATGGTGATATCCCAATGTTTCTGGATGCCGTCAGAACCATCAATAGCCGCAGCTTCGTAGAGATCGGCAGGGATGGCCTGCAGTCCGGCTAAATAAATCACCATGTAGTAGCCCAAGCCTTTCCAGACGGTAACGGACATGACACAGAAAATGGAAATGCTGGGATCTGTGAGCCAGCGAACGCCAGTGTCAGACAAACCCAGTAGTTTGATGGCCTGATTGAGAAGCCCTGATTCTGCATAGAGCCATTTCCAAGCAATACCGGCTACTACCATTGAGATAACAACGGGGGTATAGTAGGCCGTCCGAAACCAGGTGACGCCCTTGATCTTTTGGTTAACGAGGATGGCTAATCCCAAGGGAACAATGACCAGCACGGGGACAACGCCGATCAGGTATATCACCGTGTTGCCCAAGGTCTTCCAAAATACTTCGTCTTGCCAAAGCTCTTGAAAGTTGCCGAGGCCAATCCATTCTGGGGCTTTATTGAGATCTTCGTAGCGGGTAAAGCTGAAGTAAAAAGCCTGAGCAGCGGGCCAAAATACCACCAAGCTCAAGATGAATAGGGCCGGAAACAGAAATAAGTATGGGGTTAGCATTTGGACATGCTGCCGCCATTTAGGAATGCCAAGGGAGTCAGTGTCCTGGGTGGGAGGACTGGGCTGAGAGAGAGGGTTGGGGGGCTGTTGGGTCATGACGCTCGATTCAACAATGGATGCTCCGTTCAAATCCTATACCCAGACATCTTCTTTGGGCAGATTAGTCTGCTTGGGTCTGCTTGGGGTTGATCGATTCTGGGTTAAAGAGGGTGAAAATTTCTTTGCAAATCTGCTTAAGCTCTGCCTGGAAACCTGGCGGGGGTGGCGTCTGACCTAGAAATTTCCAGTTGCCAATAGTGGAAAACTTCCAGCGTTCGCTGCCGAAGGGGCCAAAACAGGCGACTTCAATGCCTAAAAGACGCCTATTCTGAAGTCGAAGCTGGATGAGGGTTTGACCGGCAGGTAAGTTGAACCCCAAGTCAATGGAGTCAGGATCGACCCATTCGCGGGTTTCGGGGTCATTGGTCCAGGGCTTCAGGTTGGCTTTAACTTTGGGGAATTGTTGTTTGAAAAGGTTGACGATCGCAGCAATTTTCGCTGCTGTTTCAGGACTCGTCGCCTGCTCCGCCGCATTCATTGACTGAACTCCTCCTTTGATCTCAGGCTGGATGGTTGGGAACGCGACACCCAACGTCGCCTTCTATGTTTAATAATGTAACGGTACTCGATCACTGTAGTTGATACTACGGTTACGAAAAAGATAATGTTTGGAATGAGTAATAGGTAATAGTAAGCGTGGGTTTTGTCTCTAGATTATCGTTGGTGTTGCTGATCTTGTTGGCGGCGGATTCCGTACGATCTCAAACGGCCTTATCGCCTATCCCTGCAGAGGTAGAACAGTTATTGCGCGATCGCCCTACGCCTGTAGCCTCAGCCCTAACGCCGTCCCAGCAGGGACTAACGCCGCCGAGTCTCTGGTGGACGGATCAGCTATACGGCCAAAAATTAGTGGTGAACTGGCTGGTTTTTCCGACCAATACGGCTGGAGACAAACAGGTCAATTTGATTGTGAGATCCGATATTTGGTCCCGCTATACCTACTCAGAGCGGTATGCCTTCACCAGTCATTTCGGTTCCTTCGCCAATCAGTATGGCTATCAACTGTTGGTGATTGATCGTCAGGGTCTACCGCTGGCTTCTTACCTATGCAATCTAGCGAAGGCGACCTCTAGCGTTGTTCAGGGCGCTAAAGATTTTCGTCGTCTCCCGATTTCTGAATATGCCTTAGATCAAACTCAATGCGATATCTGGTTTAGCCCCTTGACTGCGCAGAGCGGTTTTTAAGTCCGCATCTGTTGCCATAGTGCCTGAAACTCTTGCTCTGCTGATACCGATAAAGGGGTTAATAGCTCACTCTTTTCAAAGGTTGAATTCCCTGTTAGCAGGGTTGCCAGCACTCCTTTCTGGGTTGAGAAATCCTGTAGCAGAGGCGAGAACCCTTCGGTAAAACGAGAAATAGCCTCAGCCACCTCATCCTGCCACCAGAAATTAATCCAGGTGTTGAGATCGGCTGAATTACTAATTTTGGCATTGGCGGCCTGAACCCAGACATCAGCCCACAGCGATGTCCCCGAAGCAGGGGCAATCACAGCAAGCTCGGTTTCTTGGTCTAGAAGAGGCAAGATATCGGTGGACCACCCCACTGCTGCCCAGGTGTCTCCCATTACTAACGGCTCTAAATAGTGGGTCGAATCATAGAACTTCACCTGCTGATTGAGAACCCTTAGCTGAGGAGCGAGTGCCTTGATCTGAGCGGGATTCTCGACGTTATAGGATTGCCCTAGCGTTTTGAGGGTGAGGCCAATCACTTCACGGGCCTGATCGGGCAAGCTAAACTGTCCCTTGAGTTCAGGTCGCCACAGGTCTGACCAGTCCGTCGGCGTCCAGCCGAGCGCTTTAAACTTGTCAGGGCGGTAGGCGATGAGCGTCATGCCCCAGCGGTAGGGTGCACCCCACACTTCCCCAGAAGGGGAGAGAAGACCGTTGCGATCGCGACGTACCAATGCCTGCCACCGTGGGGGAACAGCAGACCAGTGCGACAACTGCTGCGGGTCAAGGGGCTGAATCAGCTTTTGTTGAATAGCGGGGGCGAGCCAATAATCCCCTAAACTCACAAGACGAGGACTCAATAGTGACGGCTGTCTTCGCCAGAATTGGAGCTGTTCAGACAACTTCGATAGCCAAGGAATTTCCCGCTTGCCCTGCCAGAGTTCTAACTGCTCAAACAGACTAGAGATTTCAGCCTTAAGCATCAAGCTCGGAGCCTCCTTGGCGGTAGACCGGGCTTTACCCAAAAGCTGGGGAGGCAGTGCATTTTGGAGTAAGTAAACCTGGAGGGCGGTAGGGCTTGTCGGTTGGCACCCTAACACCAACTGACTTAGGGCAATAGTTCCTAACCCCTGCAGTAGCTCGCGTCGTCTCATATTGACCTGAATTTAGACCCTCTCTAGACTAGCGAATCAGGGTGCTTTTCTCCCGAAGCGGCACTTATTGTCCAAAGTTGCGTCACGTTTTTGTAATCTAATTTGCGTCATACCCCCAGAGTCACCTACCTTAACGGGAGGTGCACCCCGATCATGAATTACCTCAACAGGAGCAACCGATGCCTAAGCTGCAAGTTCATCACCGCACAGGATTTGCCTCGATCTTGGTCTCGCTGTCTGTACTCCTGACCGGGACAACCACGACCTCAGTGGTTGCCCAGAACCTGACGCAGCCTTCTGGACAACCTTTGGGTATTGCTCAGAGTAGGCCATCAGCCTCACGTCAAGCGCCATGGACGCTGAGCTTTGAGGCCAATCGTCAAGGGGAAGAGGACATTGCCTTTGACTTAGAGCTACTCAAGACAGAAACCACCGCTGATCGCCGTGCCACCGTGGCCCAAGGGTCGCAGATCGGTCGCCTGAGTTTGGTCAGAGGAGATGGCCGTTCTGTGGCGTTAGATCGCTATCAATGGACCATTGATAATCAGTCAAGGGTCTATGTCGGCAAGAGCGGCTATAAATATATGCTGCTGATCTACAACTATGGTCGGACGGATGCAAAGTCTTACCAACTGAAGATGGTGTGTCAAACTCGGGCTGCAGAAGCGATCTGTCAGTTGGCTGATAATGGCCCCCTCCTCAATCAAGATCTGGTCAGTAAGGGGACTCTCGACTTTGGACCGACAGCGTCGCGCCCACTTCAAAACGCGAGTCGTCCCTATGACGGCTCAGATACGTCGAATTCTGCCACCGGAACGCTTACCAACGTTGCCCCGGTCGTGACCCCCGATCGTCCCTTAGAAGCCGCGATCTTAGCCCAGTTTTCTGAGCAAGATCAGAGAACCCAAACCTTTCGGTATGTCTATAACCGTACCGATCTCAATGGGGATGGCGATCCTGAAGTGTTTGCCTATTTAGAAAATTCATCGTTCTGTAATGGGCAACGCTGCCCTTTGCTGGTGTTCTCGCCCCAGCCGAACGGCTATAAGCTGTTGACGAAGCTGCCTCTGGTTAGCCCTCCGGTGATTGTCAACGATAGTAAGACGTGGGGCTGGAGTGATTTGGTGGTGGTGGACGAGGGCGCTGCTGACGGTTCGCAGTATCGAATGCTGCGCTATACCGGCCAAAAGTATCCACAATCGTTAAGTGCTGCCGAAACCCTCAGCCCCAATCGCGTGTCGGGACTGGCTTTGCTCAGAGATCGCAACGATACCCCACCCCAGCGCAACATTGCACCGGCTCGGTCTCAATAGTCAGCTTCGATTAGAGAAGCTGCCGCCGCAGTATATCTAAGGCATGAGCAATACTCAGATTACGAATCCAGTCTCGTCCCGGCAACGCATTAATCTGATAAGCCCAGCTTTGGGGCGGACCTTGAGATCCGGCCAGACCAATATACACCAATCCCACAGGCTTGTGGGGGATGCCCCCTCCCGGCCCTGCAATCCCCGTTGTGCTTAAGCCCCAAGTGGTGCCAAATTGAGATCGCACCCCCACCGCCATCTGCTCTGCTACCTCAGCACTCACCGAACCACAGGTGTCGAGGGTTTGAGACGACACGCTTAGCAAGTCCACCTTGCACCGATTGGCATAGGCCACCAAGCTACCCACAAAATAACCAGAGCTACCTGGAATCGCCGTTAGCTGCTGACCGATGCCGCCGCCCGTACAGGACTCTGCCACTGAGACCGTTTCCTGACGTTTCGTTAGCAATTGACCCACCACAGAGGCCAACGTATCCTTATCGGTTCCATAGCAGTCGGCTCCACACTGCTGGCGAATCTGCTGCTCAACCGGGGCCATGATGGCCTGCGCTGCAGCCTCAGACGCAGCGCGGGTCGAAAGACGCAGACGGGCTTCGCCATTAATTGCGTAGGGAGCGACGGTGGGATCGGCCAGATCAAAGACAGGGGCAATTTTCTCCGCAAGATTTGATTCAGGGATGCCAAAGAAGCGTAGAACTCGGCTGTAGATTTGGGTGTCTCCCCAGCCTTGGCTGCACAGGTATGGC
>JBAUJD010000288.1:0-7521 GCA_049683515.1 Thermosynechococcaceae cyanobacterium
CCAATGCAGGACTCAATAAGTTGCAACAGACTTGTGTGTACACGGTAGTCCAGAAGGCGGGGAGAGCAAATCTGTTCTTGTTCTCTCTCGAAAGGCTACGGTGAGGGGATTTCAGCAATATCGTGCAAGTTTTGTCAGCCCAAAAAGATAGATTTATTGGAGTATGTAATGTTTAGAAAGCCTGATGTTCTATCCTCGTCTGCATTTTCTGTCACGTTACAGCTAGAAGGGTCTAACAGTACCGATGGTTATTTTTTAGAGTGCCAAGGCCTCTCCCATACTCAGGAGGTGATTGAGTTCTGCGAGGTTACGCCGACTAAATGGGCAGCGGCAAGCAAGGGTAAGGTGGTTAGAACCAAGCTACCCAGTAACTCTAAGAATGGCAACATAACGCTGCGGCGCGGTTTGATCAAGTCCATGGCAATTTGGGATTGGTTCACAGCGATTGAAGAGGGGAATTGGGCACAGAAGCGAAGAAACTGCTCCCTTGAATTTTATAACGGTCAAAGAACGGCCCACGCCAAAATAGAGTTAGAGGCCGCTTGGCCCACTAGCTACAGCATTGGGGATGTTAGTTCTGGTAGTTCTGAGATCACCATTGAAGAAATCGAGATTGCCTTTGAGGGATTTAAGCGTATTCAGGCGGGTGGCGTAACGGATTGGGCAGAAGGCCAAGCGCGCGGAGTGATTTATGGATGAGTCTGTTTGATAAAGACACTTCCAGATCATTTGTATTGGGCAATCCTGCCTTGATTGCACTGATTGCTTTACGAGGCTTGTATGAATAGTGGACTTGCGATCGCATCTATAACGGCGGTCCTTAAAAACCGATTAGAAGATGGCCTAGTGCAAAACACAGCGCTGTCGAGCATGGGCAATATCTTGGTGACAACGCTGCCCCCCGATCAGATTTCTGTGGGCGTCGATGGTCAACCCCAACTCAATCTGTTTTTGTATCAGGTTTCGCAAAATCGGAATGCAGACTGGATTGGGCAGAATCATCAACAGACAAACCCAAATAATTTCATCCCTTCTACTCAGGTGGCAATCGGGAATGAGGCATCCCAACTCGCCATCAACCTTCACTATTTAATTACCGTTTACGGGACTCAAGATTTTCAGACCGAGATGTTGCTCGGGTGCGTCATGCAGCTCATGCATCAAAGCCCCGTTCTCTCTAATGACACGATTCGCAGTTCACTGAAACATGCTGCAATGATGAACCGCGCTGGACCATTTGCCCAAGCGGTTGCATCAAATGAGTTTGATGCCCTGATTAACCAACTCGGTCAAGTCCAAATTGAGCCAGATCTGTTTGATACTGAGCAGATGTCTAGGCTGTGGTCTTTGCTACAAGGCTCGTACCGCCCCTCTGTGACCTATCAGGTTTCAATGATTTCAATCTCATCGGAGACACCTTCTAACCCAGTGGTGACTGGCCCTAGGGAAGAGGCTCTGAACGATAGAGAAGTCCCTGTGATTGAAAAAGTGATCGCTTCGCCTGCGACGGGGGGTGCGATCGTCGCAGGCTGCGACCTGATTCTCTACGGCAAACATCTAAACGGTGACATCACAAAGGTTCGTCTAAACGAGAATGAGCTAACTCCCACGGTTGTTGAAGATATAAGGCTTTTAGTAAAGTTGCCACCCACGCTACAGGCCGGAGTTCATCAGATTCAAGTGATTCATAAAAAGGTTACAGCTCCCTTATCTGAAAGCGGTGTGACCTCGGACAAGGCCACTTTCAAGTTGCATCCCCAAATAAAAGCTTCTGTTAAGACATCAAATAGTGATGGTCAAGAGCAGACGGAAGGAACAACTATAATAATTCAATTTAATCCGAAAATTGCAGAGGCGCAGCAGGTTATCCTCAGATTAATGGCAGTCGATGACAACTCAAATAACATCTTTACCGTAAGCACTCCTCTTAGAGATTCAGAGACTGATACTGTTGAGATTTTAGTTAATGATGTTCCATCAGGAGTATATTTAGTTCAGGCTCAAGTTGATGGTGCTGACAGTCTATTAGACATTAATCAGAGAGAGCATCGAGTCATAATTCAGGTCCAATCCCCCAGTGATGAGAGTGAAATAAATAGTGCTATGGAACCACAGCCTTCTTCATGCTTAGAGGGTGACTTCAACACTGAAAATACCGAGATTAAGACCAGACAAAAAACTGAAGACTTCAGTATTGAAGCACAGGTCGAACATCCTGTAGAAAAAATAGAATTACTAGGGTTACATCAGCAGGTAGCTGGACAATTAGAATAAAATGCCTCCGGTTTTAACAGAAGTGTAGAAGAACCCCTCAAAAGGGATTAAGTCTCTATTATATGAAAACATGTTTTTGTCTTTAGACTTATGTCTACTAAACTTTGGAACTAGACATCATAAGATAGTGACAATAGACGCAGAGTTATTTGACCAAGACTCCTAATATTAGCGTGATTTTCTAGCAAGAAATTAGCAGAGCAATATATGCTATGGGGAATCAATATAACCCAAGAAGTCCAAAACCTAGAGCCTCTCACTCAAATAGAGCCGCAAGGCCCGCAGGGCAACAGCATCCTAAAGGAAAAGGCATTAAACGAGAACCTGGGCCTGGGAAGGGACCAAGCATCAGACTTAACGATATATCGACTTTCCCTGATGATCAGCAGCCCCAAGAAGTGGCTTGGCTATCTCCTCTTGATCTGCTTGATTATTTGGGGCTAGGGGTTGATCTCTTAGAGCGTGCCTATATTGAAATTTATATGGAGCCGGGACAAGAGAAAGAGTTCAAGCTATTCATAAATACGCTCTATATTGCGATCGATGTTGTATTAGCTACATTGCCTGGTGCTGGTGGAGGTGGACTAGGTGCTAGGGCCTCTCATGATTTTGCAGTGGCGGCATGGCAGAGAGTACCTGTGGGGGCAAAAGCCGAGGTAATTCAAAATGTAGGTAAGCAGATGGGCTGGTCTGCAGCCAAGGCTAGCCAAGCGATTACCGTATTTTTTAGCATGAAGTCTGGAAAGGGAAATGGAGGAGATAGGCAGAGCGGTAGAGAGAATGATGTCTCAAGCAAAAAGACAAATAGATATAGTGATTCTAATATCGATAATTTGTTTCGAGAAGTCACACCAAAAAGCGTTTTAGAGAAATTGAGCAATAATAGCAAGAAACATGCTAAAAGACATTTAAGCGAGTTTCAAAAACTCGATCCAAATATCACGGAAGAATCGCTGAGAGAATTGGGCGCAAGTCTTGTTAAAAAAGAAAATTTTCTCAAAAGTTCAAAGGCTAATCAAATGTCCTTTGAGAAAATCATTGATATTGGCGGAACTCCCACACGAGTAAGAGTTGTATTAAATGAATCTGATAAACTATTGAGTGTACAGATCCGATGGAAGAAGTGAGGCAAAAATAATGAGCTATTTACGATGGGATTTCGATACTGAGTACGAGTTAGATCCAGATGATCCATTGGGAAAAATATATATTATTGGAGATGAAGGAATTTTAAAAGATGAGTGTACGATGCTAGATATTTTTTTAGGAGTGATTGCAGATGGCATTCAACGTATTGAGCCTGGAAAGACAATTGTAGTAGATCCCGTAATTGAACCCGACGATCTTATATTTAGAGCTATGTCGAACAAGCTTAGTATCAGCTATGGTGATCAGACAGTTATAATATTTGACCAACCTAAATTTATCAAAGATCTCAAAGAATCCATCTCGAAGCTTGTTGAGATAATTGACGATCTAAAACTCCAGGCAGGTGAAGACAAGCGAGAGTTGACTGAGTTGCGTAACTATATTGATCAGTGATTTTTGTATCCAAATGTTATGGATTTCTCTCTTGAAATACCTTTATCATTTTTAGTTGAAATTTAAATATAAACGAATAATTTATTTCTAAGTTTATGCGGGAGAAATGATATGCCTAGTTACAACACACGTTCCTCTACCACCATGCGATCTGGCAGACCCCGTCGAGGTGCGAACCAAGATACTCAGAATGCTGGACGTGAAAGCAAACGAACTCGGCGAGACAATAATTTATGGGATGGAGAGAGGCGCTTTAGCTGGACGAATGAGACCCTAAACCATATGTACGGTAATCCCCAGAACGATCCTAGAACAAATATTCCGGTATATCTTTGCGTCAAAACCAACAAATCTTATCCTAAGAAAGGAGATTATAAAAATCTTTCTACACAGTCCCAGGCACTTTACGGTGACTATATATCAATCGACCATGAGACTGACTATCGCACTTATATAATGATGAACAACAGTGGCGATGGATCCGAGGTTACTAATCCACAGGCACAGGCTGCCTACAATGATGTGAGCAATCTATGTCTGGTCTGTCAAAAGAGAAATTCAGCTAAAGGCGATCGCTGAAAAGCATAGACACCAAGGATATCTTATATGTACAACTCAACTAAGTCTAGCGACTGGCACAAATTAAATCGAAATTATTTGACTGCTAATTTCAATTTACTCTTTCATATTTTGACGACCTACATTAATCGAAAATCTGGTGATTCTGTTGTAGAAAATAGAAACGCCAATCGACTGCAGTCTGAATTCGAGAAGCTTGAAGCGTTAATGGCATCTCCTCCAGCCCTTAAACAACTATGTCTAAGATTTGGACTGTCAGATTTTGAGCGTTATCTATTGATATTTTGTGCCGCTCTTGAAATTGATTCGCGTTTCCCACAATTGTGCGCTGAAGCTCACGGTGTTAATCATCAATACAACCCGACCTTCGGTTTAGCCTTGAGTGCATTGCCGAATCCCCACTGGAATGCATTAGCCCCTGACGGACTGCTGCGGCACTGGAAGCTGATTGAGTTAGGCTCAGGGAGTACCCTTACAAATATTCCACTATATATTGATGAGAGAATTCTCCATTATTTAGTGGGTGTACCAACAAAAGATCTATCCCTGCTTGCAATGAGCGAACTCCCACCAGAGATTAAACAACTGACTCCCTCTCATCAGAGCTTAGCTGAAGAAATAGGGGCACTATGGAACCTGAATTCTGCTCAAGATATTCCCCCCATCATTCAATTATGTGGTTCAGAGATAGAAGATAAGACAGATATTGTCCAAACGGTATGCTACCCGTTTGAACGGCGAGTAAGTTTTCTAAGCTGCCATCAACTGCCTCTCAATACAGATGAATTAGCGACCTTCATCCGCAGATGGGAGCGCGAAAGCATTCTAGAGCATAGGGTCTTGCTCCTGAACTGTGATGAGTTAGATCTGTCGGATCAGCCGCTGAAAACGGCCTTAAATCAACTACTTGAAGACGTTAAAGGGCGAATTATCATCACCTGCCGAACACCATTTCAGGGCATCAGGCGTCAGATGATTCGCTTTGATATTGCGAAACCTCTACCCCAAGAGCAGATGATGTCTTGGGAAGCCTCTGTGGCTGAACTCAAAGCCCAACTCAATGGACAAGGCAATCTAGTCCCCGAACCAGAACAGCTTTCGCAAGATCTGAAGGGACTCACGGCCCAATTCCAACTCAGTACCTCCATGATTCGCCGAGCCTGTACCGCAGCGGTCGGACCATTAAAGACACAATCCGAGCCTTCTCTGAAGCAAGCGCTCTGGCAGAGTTGCCGAGTTCAAGCGCGGCCAGGTTTAGACGAGCTAGCAGAGCGTCTCGAATCTAAGCTGTCCTGGGATGATTTAGTGCTGCCGCCACTGCAGCAAGAAACCCTAGAATCAATCTCGGCCCATGTTCGACAACGGGCCAAGGTCTACGAAACATGGGGGTTTGCCGCAAAAAATAGGCGTGGCCTAGGGATTACGGCTCTCTTCGCTGGCCCCAGTGGAACCGGGAAAACTCTGGCTGCCGGGGTCTTAGCCAATGAGCTACAGCTAGATCTCTACAAGATTGAGCTGTCGTCTGTGGTCAGCAAGTACATCGGCGAAACCGAAAAAAATCTGCAGCGGATTTTTGATGCGGCTGAGACCGGTGGCGCGATTTTACTCTTTGATGAAGCAGATTCCATCTTTGGCAAACGGAGTGAAGTCAAAGATTCCAAAGATCGCTACGCCAACCTTGAGGTTAGTTATTTGCTGCAGCGCATGGAATCCTATCCAGGGTTAGCCATTCTAACCACAAACTTGCAGAGCAGTCTCGATCCTGCCTTTCTGCGGCGGCTGCGGTTTGTGACGCAATTTGCTCTGCCGGACGCGGCCCATCGCGCTGAGATTTGGCGGCGAGTCTTTCCTCAGACGGCTCCTACTTCAGGGCTTGCTTTTGACCGACTGGGTCAACTCAATACGCCGGGGGGAAATATCCGCAATATTGCTCTCAATGCTGCCTTTATTGCCGCTGATGCCGAAGAACCTGTTCAAATGAAACATATTTTAAGGGCTACTCAGACAGAGTACGAAAAGCTCGGCAAGTCCTTGACCAGCGTTGAAGTGTCGGGCTGGATAGACGAAAACGTTCTTGTTTAAGGAATATTCAGACTGATCGCCTTTGAGATGCAGATGTTGGGTGGATAACAGCATTATTCTCCCAGGTCAGTATAATTATTGAGCTGTAGCAGGTTAGCTTGCATGAAATGCGATCGCAACTCCACTCTCTTCCCCACCCTTAGCGCCTTATCATCGCTAACACTGGGCCTGTGCCTCAGCACTGTGCCCCAGGATGCATCAGCACAAAGCATTCTCACTCCTGATCAAACGCTGGGCGCTGAATCATCTAGAGTTGAGAGGCAAATACAGCCCACCCCAACCGACCTGATTACAGGCGGTGCTCGTCGGGGACAAAATCTCTTCCACAGCTTCAGTGACTTTAATGTCGGGCAGGGACAAGCTGTTTATTTCAGCAATCCTAATGGCATCAACAATATTCTGACACGAGTAACGGGAGGCAGTGTTTCAAATATAGACAGCATTCTGGGCGTTCGTGGGAATGCGAATCTATTTATCATCAATCCTAACGGGATTATTTTCGGCCCTGATGCCTCTTTAGATGTAGGTGGCTCCTTTGTGGCAACAACAGCTAACGCTATCCAATTCAATGAACAGGATTCTTTTAGCGCGACCTCGCCTCAGACCTCAAGCTTGCTGAGTGTTCAGCCTTCTGCATTCTTCTTCAATCAGGTTAATTCTGGAGAAATTACTAATCAGTCCCAAGCCCCATTCAGATCTATTGGGACAGCCGCAACCGGAGCACGAACAACCACAGGTCTAGGTGTTCCAGAGGGTAAAAGTCTTTTATTGGTTGGCGGCACTGTCAATCTCGATGGAGGAGGGGTGAATTCTATCTTCGGTCGGGTAGAGATAGCCAGTGTACAAGCGGGTCAAACCCTTGGACTCAACGCTACTGATGGTGAACTTGCTTTACAGTCTTTGCCTTCTGTCCAGGCTGAAAACATTAACGCTCAGAATGCTTCAGTCACAAATGGTAGTACAAGTACAACTCAAGGGGCAAGAGGCGGCTTGATTCGCTTTCAAGGTAAAAATCTTGTACTGACAAATAGCTCTATTATTAAC
>JBAUJD010000289.1:0-4556 GCA_049683515.1 Thermosynechococcaceae cyanobacterium
CTCTAGATGAAGCACTTCTTGGCTGGGAAGAAAATATTCTAAAAGTTCCACGAGCTAGCGATAGTAAGGAGTTTACCCGTCTATCCTCTACTCCAAATTCCGCATCACCAAAAGAGGACAAGATCCCGAAGCTATGCAAATACGCACCGAGGCTATCGCTTCAGCACGGTGTGCAGTACCTATGGTGATGTCAAACAGCTTTGAGTGGTCGTGGAAAACCAAGGGCGAATCGAGAGCGACCATCGGCATGTCGATAAACAGGTTGAAAAGGCACGAAAGCAAGCTGATAAGAAGTGGCGCACCCAACAGAGCACCGACTTCAGTTGCCAAACTGATGCCTTGAAGCAGGCGAAAGCGATCGCCGCTCGGTGGCGATATCACACCCTCGCAGAGCTGAGCGTTGTCGAAACGCGTCACTATCAAAGCGCAGGGCGTCCGAAGACGGATGAATCTCCAACTGAGGTGACCTACCGTACTACGGCTACTGTTGTTGAAGATGGGGCGCATTGAGACGGCCAAACGCAAAGCCGGACGGTTTATTCTAGCGACTAATCAGGTCGAGGAGACAGAGGTAGAGGTTACCCCTGAGACGATTCTCTCTGATTACAAAGGGCAGCAAACGGCGGAGGGGGGATTCAAGCTGCTCAAAGACCCGTTGTTCTTTACCTCAAGTGTGTTTCTTAAAACCCCTGAGCGCATTGCGGCCCTCGCGACGGTTATGGCGCTGGCGCTGATGGTGTATACCCTCGGACAGAGACATCTGCGAACAGCCTTGGCTCAAAACAATGAAACGGTACTCGACCAGAAAAAGCGACCGACACAAACGCCTACGTTACGCTGCATCTTTCAAGGCTTTCAGGCGATTCACCTCGTTGGTCTCAACGGGCAAAACCAAGTGTCTAATTTGACTGCTGAACGGCGAAAGATTCTCAGCTTCTTTGATCCACTGTGTCAAAAGTATTATTTGACTGGATAGCTAACCTACGGAATGTCCGTAGAAGCACTGCCTTATAAAGTTTTCAGAGATCAGTGACCCTAATCTTTAGTCTTGACCCTGCACTAGTCTTCCGTCTATGCCGATCCCTGGGTCGCGTCGATTTCAATAATGACGACGGTAATATTATCCTGCCCTCCCTTCTCTTTCGCTGCCTCGACTAAGGCATCTGCGGCTTGATCACAGGTATAGTCCGAGCCGAGATAGGAAGCAATCAAATCATCAGATAGCTCTTCAGTGAGGCCGTCACTGCACAGCAGCAGGCGATCCCCGGTCTGAATATCGAGGGGATTAATGTCAATTTGATTGAGTTCTTCGCGCCCTAAGCATTGGGCTAAAACATGTCGCCAGGGGTGAACACGGGCCTGATCAGACGTGAGCAAGCCCGTGTTGACGGCCTGAGAAATCCAGGTGTGATCTTCTGACATCCGGGCGAGTTGCTGATCTCGGAAGCGATACAGGCGTGAATCGCCCACATGGACGCACCAAGGCTGATCCGCTTCGGGGAAAATGACCACAACCACCGTTGTGCCCATGTCAGACCGCTCTGGATGCTCCCTTTGATTCTCTAAAATAGTCTGGTTGGCCTCTAGCAGCATCTCCTTGAGCAGCGTGGGGGGCTCTGTACCCCAATGCTCACAGAGATAGTGTTGAATCGCTTCAGTGGCAATTTGACTAGCGACTTCTCCCCCTGCGTGCCCCCCCATACCGTCGGCCACGACAAAGAAACGACCCTCTGGATCATCAATATAGTAAGAGTCTTGATTCGCAGACCGCACTAGCCCCTGATCACTTAATCCAGAAAAATGGCGTTTCATACCCAAATTAAATCTTTAACAGTATGTTTGAATTCCATGATGTCCGTCAGACCCTACAGCATTCGCTCATAGCGATCATAACGATTAATGCGTCTAAGAACACGCAGGAAGCCGATCCCAATCATCGCAGATAAAAGCGCGGCAATGCCCGCTAGCCAAAGATATTTATTCACTAGCAGAATGGTTGCAGATAGAGCAAATGCCCCCACCAACAGCGCATAGTTGGTTCCCATCGTAGTGTAGCTGAGGCGGCGCAATATGCGATCAGTCTCTTGAGACCGCACCCGCATTTGTAAATCACCTTGCTCTAGCTTGTCTAGGGTTTGCTCTAGCCGCCGAGGTAAATTGATGGCGGTGTTGCTGACCTGAGCGGCCTGACGACCTAACTCATTCAAAAGGCCAGTATTTTGCTCCGGTGAAAATCCTCCACGGGTCATAAGCTCTGTTGCAAACGGCTGTGCAACCTCCATAAAGTTAAATTCAGGATCGAGTCCCTTCCCTACCCCTTCTATCGTAGAGAAGGCTCGCATGACAAAGGTAAAGGTTGCCGGGAATCGAAAGGGCTGATCATAGGCAATCTCAAAGAGATCGTCACCAATTTGGGCCACTGACTGGGTTTCAAAGGGCTGGTCCATAAAGTTGTCCAGCATGTATTGCATTGATCGACGAATCGGCCCCATATCGTCAACGGGTTCTAATGCCCCAAGATCAATCAAGGCCACAATCAATTGGTTGGCGTCTTGATTGGCAATACTAAAAAAGGTTTTGAGCAGCTTTTCTCGTGTAATTGAAGCCACGCGGCCCATCATGCCGAAATCATAAAAGATTAACGATCCGTCAGGGCTAACGGCTAAGTTGCCGGGGTGAGGGTCGGCATGGAAGAAGCCATGGTTGAGAAGCTGATGGAAGTAGGCTTTGGCACCCAGTTGGGCGATTAATTTTCGATCGAGTCCGGCAGCTTCAAGGGCTTCATAGTTGCTGATTTTGATGCCCGGTACATACTCAAGCGTCAAAACGCGGGGCGTCGCATATCGCCAAAACACTCGAGGGGTATACACCCAGTCATGATCTCGAAAATTCCGACGAAAGGTATCTGCATTGCGACCTTCATTGAGATAGTCGATTTCTTCGTATAGAATCCGGCAGCATTCTTCATAAATGCCGAGCCAGTCACGCCCTGGTCCCCATTTCGGGTGATTTTGAAAGTAGTGAGCAATGCCCTTTAAAATCCGTAAATCAATGGAAAAAAGCTTCTTCAGTCCTGGTCGTTGAATTTTGACGACCACCTCTTCTCCAGAGCACAGTTGCGCCCGATGAACCTGACCGAGACTCGCTGCCGCTAATGGGACGGGGTCAAAAGCATCAAAAAGTTCGGGAATGGTTTTGCCAAAGTCTTGCTGAATGATTTTGGCACCTAGCTCATAGCTAAAGGCGGGGACTCGGTCCTGGAGCTTGGCGAGTTCTTCAACATATTCGGCAGGGAATAGGTCAGCCCGAGTCGAGAACAGTTGCCCCATCTTAATGAAGGTGGGACCCAGCTCCAGGAGCGTTTCTCGAATCCAGACGGCTTGCCTACGGCGCTGCTGGACACGTTGTGCATCAGGATTTTCGCCTTGATAGCGCTTGCGCCCCATCCACCAGCGAGAGGCGAGGAGCTGAAGGACAAAAGCCCAGATATCTAGGAAGCGACGGCCATAGGAATAGCGCTCTCGATTCCAACGATAGGCATGACGTTGCTCTTTAGTCGTAACTAAAGCGACGGATAAAAGAATCACTCAGACTACTCAGCTTGGCTGCGATAATTCTGCAGAGCAGCGCGTAGCTGGGCAATTTCAGCCCGCAGATCGTCAATGGTTTCCTGTAGGTCTGTTGCCGGTGCATCTGCCGTCTGCCCCGGCGTTGTGGTGGTTTCGGCGGCTTGGGCACGCTCCATTACTTGATTGGTAAATCCTCGCAGCCGCTCACGCTGTTCAGCATCAAACTGGCCGACCTTGCTCAGGGTTTCTGTCAATGTTTGTTCAACTCCTTCGTAGAAGACTTCTGCGGTGGCTCTACCGAGGAAGAAGGCGTGAATCAGGGGATTGCTCATAGGGACATATCTTGGATGTGCTTCACAAAAATTATAACTTGCTCGTCCCACCTCTCGACTCAAATCGATGATTCTCAGCGCTGTTCCGTTCAAGGCAAAATTAAGGACAAACGCGATAACCAGAAAAAAACTTAAATTTGGGGTGCTAAGAACTCACGATCAAGATCGCTGGACGGGGCCGACCCAGCAGACCGCTCAGGATCAACTGCGGCGTCTGAATTGGTTCGATAGGTGGAGCGGTTAGGCAATATATCAGACCAATCATCAGGATTTGCGAGGAAGTCTTCCTTGGGTGATACCGTAATCCCGGTGGGCGTTAGCTCAGGAGAAAAGTCTTCAATTTTAGATTCGATAATGCGATCGCGTGAGGGCAGAGGGTTGTCGCGAATTTGTCGATCTTCTAACCGATTATCTCTGTCTGCAGATCGTTGGGGGTCTACATCAGCAAGGGTCTCTTGTTCTCGGTTTGGCTCAATGGTCAATCGCTGGGTTGGATTGTTCTGTGGGTCAATCTGATCTGTGTTTATTCGAGGGGGAAAGGACTCTCGCGTCACTTTTTCGATCGGATTGTTAGACGCCTGGGGGGATGAAAACTGAGTCAGATATTGAAAGCGAAGGACAAAGCCAATGGCTAGACCCACAACGCCTGCAACGC
>JBAUJD010000290.1:0-3088 GCA_049683515.1 Thermosynechococcaceae cyanobacterium
ACTGAGTACCCTCCAAAGACCCGCTCTGCTTGACGATTGCGGCATCTTCGTCAGAGAGTCCTAGTGCTTCGAGGTAGGGATTGAGGATCTGGACCCAGTTTTGTTTGTTTTGTGAGGCATCCACAAACACCTGCTTCCATAGGGTTAAGCCAAAGTCAGGCTCAAAGGCCCAGGAGCAGGCGGCCAACTGAGCAATGCTGCCCGTGGGCGCGATGGATAGCACGGTGGCGTTGCGGCGAGGCACTTGGGCAAGGTCTTGGCGATCGCTCTCGAGAACCTCTTCTCCGTTATAGTGATTGCCTTCACTATCAACCCACATTTCAAAGGGGTTACCGGTGTGAATCTCTTTTATTTTGGCCCAGACTCCGCATGGGCCTTTCTCGGCGGCAATGGCTTCTGAGGCCCGGTAGGCGTGATTGGCAATCCAGCTTCCCCAATGGTCAATAGCCTCTAGGTGCGCCTGGGAGTCGTAGGGAATGCGGGCCATTTTGAGATAATCAGCCCAGCCCATAATGCCAAGGCCCAACTGTCGGAACATCTTAGTCACGTTCTCTTTTTGGTCAGGGGTGGCGAATTCAGACACGCTGAGCACGTCATCTAGAAAGCGAATGGCGATGCCAACGGTATCGGCAAGGTCATCCCAGGCGACAGTAATCTCGCCCTGCCCATTGTGGCGAATAAATTTTGTGAGCACAAGGGAACCAAGGTTACAGGCAGAGTTGGGCGGCAGGAAAATTTCGCCGCAGTTGTGAGCGACTAAACCATTGGCATCAAAGCAAGCTGGTCCCGGCACCGTACAGTCGTAGACTCTCTCAGTGCCGTCCGGCTCAATGGAGGCCACAGCCACTGCAAATCGCTCCCGATTGGGTGTGTGAACGTAGCTGTTGATTGCAGTTGTGAGCTTGCCCACCTTATCAGGGTCTTGAAAGCCAATCTGCTCAGCAAATTGCTGAATATTGTCTCCCGCAATCACTAGCTCGTGCCGAGCCTTGCAGTCATAGAGAGCTGACCCGCCTCGACCATCGGGCAGTAATCGCGCCTGAGCCTCTCGACGGTTGGTATAAAGAGTGGACGCAATCCCCACTCTAAGCAACATGCGCTGTACGGCTTCTAACAAAGGCAGGTTGCTTTGTGCTAAACGCAGGCTAACACCCTTTGATTGACTCCCTTGAACGCTACCGTCAGCATCAAAAAGCCCCTGCAGGAAGCCTTGATAAAAAGCGTAACTGGCCTCCTCAATAGCAGGCGTCACGGTTTTATGGCCGGGTTCAATGCCAAACTGTTGAGCCAGTCGAGCTAAGCAAACCGTTGAGACAACACCTTTCTGCTGGGTGCAGGTGCCAGAAACTGAGTAAGTTCTGCCAACGGCACTGGTGCAGTCAATGTCATTGAGTAGTGTCACAGCCCGACTTAGCATCGGCTGACGATGATCGCCCCAAAAGGCCAGAATGCCCTGCATGGCACCGGAGGCATTGTTCGCAAACGTTCCGTCACCGACAAGGCTCCCTAAAAGCCAGCCCTCATCTCGTGATCCAGCGCCTTGCCAAGGAGAACTTTGACGATGGTTATGGAGAACAACGCGATCGCCCTTTTGCAAGGAATCAGCCGTCACCCACTCTGTATACTGATGCCGCCGCGTTTGAGCGATCACCTTAAGAACGTTGTGATTACCCGTTAGTCGAAGCGCATACCCGTCTTGGGTCTGCAGCCGGAAGACAGGCTTTTCTCCAGTAGCCCAAAACCCTTCAGGAGTGGTACTAAACAGCTCTCCGTTGACGTAGGTGCTGTGCTGCACGCCTACCAAATCTTTAACCTGGCGCGGTCCCTCGCCGGTGTGAACCCAGGTATCAGCCGTCACGCAGGGGTTTGTGCAGGTCACAAAATCTCGAATCGGGCTGCGGCGTTTGGCGTTGTCCATTAAAAGCAACACAGGGTCGGCGGTGTCGTGGGCATTTTGCGCCATGGTCTGCCAAAGGCGATTAGCCTCTTCGTCTCCTTGATCGAGCTTAGTAAAAAACTCATCATCAAGCTGAACCGAGATATTAGCGTTGTGCCACCTGCGATCGCGCTTCCCTTCGGGATTCAAATGCGTCTCAACCCAAGCCGTCCCCAGTTTGTTCTGTAAGGCAGTGAGCTTGGCTTGCTTTTCAGCCGAAGGTTCTTCACTGAGCGTCAACTGCCCCATCTCTTCAATGATGCCCTTCACAAAATTGGCATCAATGGTGGACTGGGTTTTGGCTTGAATAAATTCCCAGATATCAGGATGCTTCCAGTTCATTGAGAACAGAAAGGCACCGCGCCGCGCTTTGTTGCCCGTGGTGATTTTCTTAGAGTTCTCAGACACCATATCGAGAACCGCGCAGGGACCAAGCGCCTTACCATCCTGGAAAGGGTCACCCTTGGGTCGAATATAGCCCTTGGTGCCTTCTGCGCCGATGTTGATGCCGACGCCACCGCGAAACTTAGTCGTCAGCACAGAGTCAGAGACGAGCTTGGTAATGTCGTGGATGTGATCTTCTGAAGAAAGGACAAAGCAGTTCAGCATCCCGTGGGTGCCGTGGTTAGAGTTTGCCAGGAGAGAGCCGCCGGGGACAAATTTCATGGGCAGCAGGATGGACAAAAACTTGTTCTCCCAGGTGCGCTGTAGCTCGGGCGTCGCTTCGGCACTGGCAACAAAGTGAGCAACCCGCCGAGCGACGTCTTCCCAGGAGGTTTCATTGTCAATGAGGTACTTCTGGAGGACCGCTTTTTGAGATTCGCTGAGTTCGAGCGTGGGGGATTGTACAAGTACCATATCTAGCGCTTTGGCCTTCCGAGAATTAAGAGTATCCACTAAATTTAGACAATCTAACATCCTTTAGGCTACTAGGATCTAAATATTCAACTTTATATAAGCAAGCGACTAATAAAAGCCTTGGATCCTTTATGGAGTCTCCTGTGCAGGTATCTATTCCCAGAGGAAGGCACTCATTCTAAGTTTTCTAGAAATCGGAAAAGTCTTGATATAAGAGTACTGACGAAACTTAGTACAAGTACTGTCACAACAACTGGTGTGATATCGAAGCTTAAGTCAAAGCTTGATGACAGA
>JBAUJD010000291.1:0-4403 GCA_049683515.1 Thermosynechococcaceae cyanobacterium
CGGTGGCGGCAGCGAGTGATGCTGCTTCACCCACCCCTCTGATGGCACATATTTTCAATCAAACGCACGATTCAGTGGGCTACACCTCAGCAGAGGGCGTTTTCATTGGTCACTATCCTGTCAAAAAGGGGGACGCTACTAACGCTCAAAGCGCTCAGCTCATTTTGCAGGATCCAACGGTGGATATTGCTGTTTTAGACACGTCGCACCGCAGTATTTTGCAATCTGGCCTAGCCTTTGAACACTGTGATGTCGGGGTGGTGCTCACAATAGAAGCCGAGCACTCTAGTAGTCTTTGCGCCTCAGGCCATGGGGCTAGAACGATGTCGGTCATTGCTGGGGCTGTTCATGCTGGGGGCTATGCCGTCCTGAATGCTGACGATGAGCGCGTTGTCACTATGGCTGAGCAGGTGCTAGGCAAAGTGGCTTACGTCTCTCTTGATCTAGAGAATGCAGTGGTGCGATCGCATCTTCAACAGGGCGGTATCGCCGCCGTCTATGACCATGGCTACCTGGCGATTGTGCAGCAGGATAAAGTTCAACGCATTGAGAACGTTGCAAACCTGCCGATGCTTCGCGACTCTGTCTCGACTATCGCGGCCCTCGCGGCTTGTCTGACGACCTATATCCAAGGGGTGACGATAGCGCAAATCAAGGCTGCACTACTGACCTACCCCTCTTCGGAACAGCCGCCGCAGCCAACGGGTGGGTTCAACTTCAATGATTATAATCTGCCAGGTCTGATCAAACCTTACCGAGACTCACAGCAGCCAGCCCCAAGAGCAGAGCCGTTGTCACCGCTTGAACCGCAAAGGATGGCCGCAAATCAATTGAGAGAAGCGCCCCCCCTCAATGGCTTTTGTTTTTGGGGAACCTTAAGTACCGCAGTACCTGACTTAGAAGTCACAGCGACGGAAGGGGCCGGTCCCTCGAATCTCATCGCTGAGAACGAGCCGCAGCTAGAGACACGGGAGCCAGTGGCGGCTGTTGAGGAACGCTTTAAACCTCAAAGTTATTTAGAGACAGATTTGCGATCCGTCGGTCCGAACGATCCCACAACGCTATGGATTGAATTTGAAAATCGCCTTAAGCCTCAGAATGTATTGCAGGACCGAATCTCCAAGGCGAAAACGGTTGCATTTATGGCGACAGATCCAGAGCCTTCGGATGCGTCTGTAACATCGCAGACGGCTCAGAGCAAAGGTGGCGTTAGCACTCAGATTGAAGCGCTCCGGTCTAAGGTTGCGGCTGTGGAAGAGACGGTTGAGTCAGCACGGAAGGAGATCGCCGCTTTATCTGCAGCCATGGAGCAACATGAGGTCAATGCGTGGGTCGTCTATCAGCTTGATCGGATGCGCCGTTGGACGAAGAAGCAAGCGCCTGTTGCGATCAGTGTGGCCCAACAGGTGACTGAACAAGCCCTTGATAAGGGAGGGACTGTCGTTGCGATCGCAGTTGTCCTGATCCGGTCTGCAGCTCAGCTCACGTTTGAGCTAGGGAGAGACGTCGGGGCGATCTACCGAGGAAAAGCGGTATCCAACGACTCACCAAACGCCAAGGTTTCATAAAGATCAGCAAGCTCTATCGCAGCCGGCACAGACGCCAAACCCACCGTCGCATCCCGCCCCTCGTGGACTGTGAGCATCCATTTATTCGCCCCTTGGCGCACATACTGCTCTACCCGTGGCTGATACTGATCAATCAGCAAATATTCCTCAAAGCTTGCAATAGTTTGATAGGCCGAGAACTTCTTACCTCGGTCATAACCCTGGGTAGACTCTGATAAAACCTCTGCAATAAAAACTGGATTCACTACCGTATCTTTGCGTCCTGCCTGCAGCTCTAATGGGTGGGGCATCACCATTACATCGGGATAGGTATGGAGATTGCACTCCGGCAACCAAAGTCGCTGATCGGTAACAAAGATGCTGTACGGCTGCTTTCGCAACGCCATTGTCAACCCAAAAATAAGCATCCGTGTAATTTCATTGTGTGCAGGGGTGCCGCCGGTCATCTCAACAATCTCTCCATCACGAAACTCGCTGCGAACCTGTGACTCTACTTCTAGGGCCAGATATTCTTCAGCGGTATAGGCTTTAGTCTTTGGTGCTGCAATGGTCATTGTTCAGCCCTCTCTATCTTGCTCAAATTTTTTGCGCCAATATCTAAACCAGAGACGCTGGCTCAGATACAGCAGCATTTTTAATCTATATCTGCCTGCTGTACTTCGATTATCTTAGCAATAGGCCAACGGGGAGAATTGAACATTAGCTAGCATCTAGTGCATCAGCGGCCCACCCCGCACTTTACGCCGGTGGCGTTACTCAGTCCATAATGAAGTAGGTACTCATTACTCTTGATTTCAGTATGGCAATAGCAGTCGGCGCGGTCGCTTTATCCAATAATCGCTGTGCGTTTAAGGTCTGGGCACCGCTTCTAAACGCTCTAGAAATTGAAATCTGGGACTCGGCAGACTCGCCCGAATCACGCTTGATTCCCCTAAAACGGGGGTCTCAAGGCTATTGGCAGATCACCGTAGAACAGGCTGGTCAGGGCACTTTATATTCTTACCGGCTCAATGGCGATGCGACTCGTCCCGATCCGGCCTCTCAGTGCCAGCCAGAGGGGGTGCATGGGCGATCGCAAGTCATCGACCATCAACGCTATACCTGGCAAGACACTGCATGGCACAATCTATCGCTGGAATCCTACATCTGTTACGAACTTCATGTGGGCACCTTCACCCCAGAGGGAACCTTTGACGCCATCATTCCTCGTCTCGGTGAGCTATATGACCTCGGTATCAATGCCTTAGAAATCATGCCCGTTGCTCAGTTCCCTGGCGATCTCAACTGGGGCTATGACGGGGTGTATCCCTACGCGGTGCAACTGTCCTATGGGGGCGTCGAGGGTCTGAAGCGCTTGGTCGATGCCTGCCATCAGCAGGGCATGGCGGTTATTTTAGATGTGGTCTATAACCACTTTGGCCCGGAGGGTAACTACACCAGCACCTTTGGCCCCTACCAAACCGACCAATACCGCACCCCTTGGGGGAGCGCCATTAACTTTGATCAGGCCCACTGTGATGGCGTCCGTCAGTACTTTATTGAAAACGCGCTCTACTGGTTCCGAGATTTTCATATCGATGCCCTCCGTCTCGATGCGGTCCATGCCATCTATGACTTTGGAGCTAAGCATATTTTGTTGGAATTGGCTGAGGCGGTGACCGCCCTAGGGCAGCAAGAGGGCAAACCGTTTTACCTGATTGCTGAAAGTGACCTCAATGACGGGCGGCTGTTGCGCCCCCAGTCTCAAGGCGGCTACGACCTAGATGCCCAATGGAGCGATGACTTTCACCACTGCGTTCACGCCCTACTCACCGGGGAAAAACAGGGTTACTACGAAGACTTTGGCTCGGTGGCGCACCTCGCCCGCGCTTTTGAACAGAGCTTTGTCTATGCCTGGGACTATTCCCCGCACCGTCAGCGGTTTCATGGCGGTGACGTGACCGATCTCCTCGGCTCTCAGTTTGTGGTGTGCGCCCAGAATCATGACCAAGTTGGCAACCGCATGTTGGGGGAGCGATTATCGCAACTCACAAGCTTTGAAGGCTTAAAGCTGTCGGCAGCAGCGGTACTGTTGGCCCCGGCCATTCCGATGCTGTTTATGGGCGAAGAGTATGGCGAAGAGGCTCCTTTTCTATACTTCATTAGCCATACCGATCCGGGCCTAGCGGAGGCCGTTCGGGAGGGGCGCAAGCGGGAGTTTAAGGCTTTTCACGCGACGGGGGAACCACCCGATGCCGATAGCCCTGACACCTTTGCTCAGTCAACGCTCTACTGGGAGCAGCGCCACGAAGGCCACCACGGTTCGCTGTGGAACTTTTACCGTCATCTGATTCAACTCAGACGGACGCTGCCCCCGTTAATGAACTTTGAGCGCGATGCCCTAGCGGTTCACCATGATCCAGCTAGCCAATGGCTTAGTATCCGCCGCTGGCAAGGGAATGACGCCGTTTTGATTCTGATGAACTGGAGTGGGGATGCGATCGCAATTCCTAACATCCCGACGGGTAACTGGCACAGACACACCGACTCCGCTGACCCTATTTGGTCAGGGCCGGGGATGACCGCACCGGAACATCTTGCCCCAGGCAACTCGGCTACAATACAACCATTCAGTGCTGTATTGTATGTCCAATCAGCATCTTGACTGATCTCATCTCTCTAGCTCCTGTGTCTGTATGCGAATTCCCGTTGCCACCTATCGAATTCAGTTCAACAGCAGCTTCAAGTTTGAGGCAGCACGGGCCATCATTCCCTACCTGAAGCAGTTGGGCATCTCCGATCTGTATGCTTCGCCCATCTTTAAAGCCTGCGAGGGCAGCACCCACGGCTATGATG
>JBAUJD010000292.1:0-2260 GCA_049683515.1 Thermosynechococcaceae cyanobacterium
GCAGTTAAGAGGTTATTCCATGAAAAAAGTGATGTCGATTATTTTAGGAGGTGGGGCAGGCACTCGGCTCTACCCACTCACAAAGCAGCGCGCCAAACCCGCAGTCCCGTTGGCGGGTAAGTATCGACTCATCGACATTCCGGTCAGCAACTCTATTAATTCTGAGATCACGAAGATCTACGTGCTGACGCAGTTCAACTCCGCTTCGCTCAACCGACACATTAGCCAAACCTACACGTTCTCTGGTTTTGTTGATGGCTTTACGGAGGTGTTGGCAGCCCAGCAAACCCCCGAAAATCCGAACTGGTTTCAGGGCACCGCAGATGCCGTGCGGCAGTATCTATGGATGCTGGAAACGTTTAAGGATATTGATGAATTTATTATTCTCTCTGGTGATCATCTCTACCGGATGGACTATCGAGATTTTATCTATCGCCACCGTGAAACGAATGCCGATATTACGCTATCGGTGGTGCCCATTGATGAATCTCGAGCGTCTAGCTTTGGCCTGATGAAAATTGATAATTCAGGTCGAGTCATTGACTTTAGCGAAAAACCCACTGGGGATGCGCTCAAGCAGATGCAGGTCGATACCTCAGCGCTGGGTCTCTCTGCGGCTGAGGCGAAAGAGAAACCCTACATCGCGTCGATGGGAATCTATGTCTTCAAGCGAGAGGTCTTGATTAACCTGCTCAAGCATTCACCGGAATCAACTGATTTTGGTAAAGAAATTATTCCAGCCGCAGCGGCAGACCATAACGTTCAAGCGTATCTCTTCAATGGCTACTGGGAAGATATTGGCACCATTGAGTCCTTTTATGAGGCTAACTTGGCGCTCACCCGACAGCCTTCGCCACCGTTTAGCTTTTACGATCGCGAGGCTCCTATCTATACACGATCTCGCTATCTTCCACCCAGCAAACTGCTGGATTGCCAAGTGCAGGAATCGATGATTAGCGAAGGCTGCATTCTCAAGAACTGTCAGATTAGTCATTCAGTATTAGGGGTGCGATCGCGCATTGAATCTGGCTGCGTCATTGACCGGACCTTAATTATGGGGGCTGACTACTACAAGCCCTCTCCTGAAGAGGTCGGCGATCCCAGTCATCAGAAAGTTGCCCTTGGCATTGGTCGAGATACGACGGTCAAGAAGGCGATCGTGGATAAGAATGCCTGTATTGGGGCCAATGTGCAGATCATCAACAAAGATCATGTTGAAGAGGCCGATCGCGAAAGCGAAGGCTTTATGATTCGTAGCGGTATCACGGTGGTACTTAAGAATGCCGTCATCCCCGACGGGACTGTGATTTAGAGCATGACTCAGTAGATAATATCGATTGGGGCTGTGCAGAGACTGTACGGCCCCATTTTTATGCCTCGTTAAAAATACAAACCAGAATATACCCGTATAAGGATCCTCTCTAGTTCGCATAGCCAGGACTACCGGGGAGATGAAGCACGATCTCCGTACTTGCAGGGGCAACGCCTCGAAATCCCGGTTCAGCTTCGAGACAGTATTCGTTACAGGTTGCTTCAGCACGGCTGATGTTCAAGAGCAGTTCAGCCATTCGGATTGTTCCTGCAAGAGAGCCAAATCCGTAAACAAAGGCATCTTCTCCTGGGCGCAGATCAAACCCATCTTCGTTTCCTACGTCCATCCAAGGTAATGAATAGACCTCTTCGTAGACCAGCGGCCACCAAGGATGTCGGTTGCACTGTGTCGGCCAGTAGTTAAATGCCAATGCCTGGAGGAGCGTTTCGCCTGGAATCAAATCATCAATTTTGCGGGTACTGTTGATCCCGACTTGCAGCTCTAGAATCGATGCTTGCGAACCTCCATCGCAGTAGGATGATGATACCGCAATGCGAGTCGAGGTCGCTGAGTTTCCTAAGGCATGGGCAAATAGCAGGAATCCAAGTCCTTGATAGGTTTGTTTCGACGCAGAGAAATGGATCGTAGGAATGTAAAAACTGGAGCTATAGGAATGCTGGTAAATTTCTACTGTGAGTTCAGCCTCGACTGTTGTCGGTGCGGCAGGCAATACCTCGGCCGTTAATAGAAGGCCATCATCATCGCTAAGTTCTGGAATTTGGATGGCTTTCCCAAACTCATGCAGGACATCATCCATATTCAGTGTCTTTTTTGGTTGCCTATCGTCGTTGAAATTGGCTGCGGTAGACTGGCATTCCTTGCTCTAAGGTGGTGCACTCTCGCTCTGTGGGGATGGGGAGTGGGTTCTCTAAAAGCCATCCCTGATGC
>JBAUJD010000293.1:0-2770 GCA_049683515.1 Thermosynechococcaceae cyanobacterium
CTATTGCAGGACATGCTCGATCAGCGCGGGGGGATTGATGGCCGTCAAGAAGATCAGTCTGGTTTAGGCATTGACGACTTTTTGCGGTTTGTGCAGCAGTTGCGAAGTCACCTAACGGTGGCAGAGCAGCAAACGTTATTTGAGAAAGAAGCTCAGCGCCCTTCTGCTGTGGCCTCTTACTTAGCCAGCTATGCCCTAGTGGCAGGAGGATTCTCTGAGGGTAAGCCTCAAGCTATTCAGAAGGCCCAAGCTCGGCTCAGTCATTTGGCGACCCGTCAAGACACCTACGTTGAGCAGGCGATGTGCTCCCTGCTGTTGGGGCACCCTAATATTGCCACTCAGATTTTGCCCCTTAGTCAAGATGAAGAGTCTTTGACCTTTATTCGTCAGTATTCAGAGGGTGCTGAAGATGAAATTCCAGGTCTATTTCTCTATACCGAGCATTGGCTACAGCAGGAGGTCTATCCCTATTTTCGTGATTTAGTAGACCAGCCGGTCTCTCTGCAGGATTATTTCAACAACAAGAAAATTCAGGCGGCGCTCTGCGCTCTAGAACCCATTGCTGAACCGGCGGCTCAAAGTACTTCCCCCGTGAAGCTACCCAAGGCTAAGCAAGTATCGCCGTCGGCTCGATCTATCGCGGAAGAATTGGAGAGCCTGCAGGCTGTCAATATTCGAGAATTTCAGCTTGAATCTGAGGAAAGAGGGGCTACTGTTTCTGAACGGGCCGTGCCTCAAGCCGCCTTTGCCTCTGGGCCAAACTCAGGGATTTTTGCGAATACTCCTGATCGAGGCAGCGACCCGTCAGCGGCACCGCCTGCTGTGCGTCAGGGTGGTCCCGTGCGGCCTCTCCGACGCCCCCGCAAGAAATCGGGCAGGAAGAAAGGCTGGTTGCCATTAACTGGAGCGCTGCTGTTAGGATTGGTCGCCATTGGGGGGCTAGCCGCATTGATTGGACAGTCTAATAAGCCCCGTTTGGTGGAAAAATCGCCGGATGTACCTGCTATTGGTCAGGCCGGTGATCCCGCTCTAGAGACACCAGCTCCATCGGCTGCCAGTGCCCCTAGTTCAGATCCTGTGCTGCCCGCTGCGGCTGAAGGCCAACTCTCTGCTGATGATGCGCGCCAGATTATTGATTCATGGCAGACGATTAAAGCACAGGCGAAGGGAAAATCCCACGAAATCGATAAGCTTAAGCAAATTTTAGTAGAGCCGATGCTCTCGGACTGGACTGAAAAAGCCCAAAACGAGAAGGCTCGATCTGCCTACTGGGAATATACGTTGGATACTCTGAAGGTCGAGAAGGTCGAGCCACAGGGAGATAGCGCCGCCAGTATCTTTGTTGAGATCAAAGAATCGGGCAAGATTCTTGCAGACGGTGAGGTGGAATATTCCTATCAAGATCCGTACAAAGCTCGCTACGATGTTGTTCGTCAGGGCGATCAGTGGCGGATTAAAAATGCCGAGGTTTTAGATTAACGACTCTATGGTCTTGCACGAACGTATGAATTTTATCTTCTATTGGCAGTAGGGTTTGCGCCCTAGTTCTTGACATAGCAAGTAGTAATTATGGCTCAACGATGGCTGGTCCTAGCAGTGGTGGTAACAGGGATGAGCTTTGGGGCAAGCTATGTCACCACGAGAAATCTCAGGCAGGCATTCTCCCACAGTATGATTACGCTGGCCTCTGCTTCGGTGGGAGTAGCGGTGGCGGAGGACTGGCGGCGGCGGTCGAATCCTCCGAACAGCCCGATGACAACGGCCTCACTGGACGGCGTGCCCTCCAAGCAGGTTGCGATTTTTTGGGACTACGAGAACGTTAAGGTTCCGGCTGGGGATGCCAGTGCGCCCTTGGCGGAATCTCTGATTGAATATGCCAAGTCATTGGGACATCTGCGCGTCAAGATTGTGTATTCAAACTGGCGGCGCAAGGATGAGCGAATTGTGCAAACGCTCTATAGCCTTGGGTTTGAACCGATTCATGTCTCGATGGGCAAGACCAATAGCGTGGATGTAAAGTTGGTGGTGGATTGTTTAGAGGCAGCCTACCGCGACTCTACGATCTCTGAGTTCATTATCGTCACGGGAGATAAAGATTTTATCCCCCTAGTCAATGCCCTCAAAGATCTGAAGCGGCAGGTCACCGTGATTGGCCGCTCTGAAAACGTCAGCGAGCAGCTTTTGCTCAGTGCTGATGAATTTGTGCCCCTCAAGCAGTTGCTTCAAAATGCTGCTGATCGCCAGCAAACCCAGGGCGATGCGGGAGCGGTTAATGGACAAGTAACGCTGAGCTACGAGGATGCGATCGCATGTCTAGTCGAGGCCATTGGCAAAGCCCTAGAGCAGCAAAAAAGCACCCAGCTTTCGACTATTGGCAAGCTGATGCGCGATATTAACCCCATTTACACCGGAGCCTCTTCGGTGCAGCGGCCCACCGGCGGCGTCTTTGTGAGATTTAGCGAGCTGATTCGGATGGCAGAGAATGAGGGGCATATTCGAGTGATCACCACCTCTGGCGGCTTTAAGGAACTCTTTCTGAGCGAAGAAGACCCCCAGGATGAATCAGACTTTAGCCCCCCCACGACGCGACAGATGGATCGCCAGCAGTGGTCGCTGGTCATTGGTGAGGTGGAAACCGCCTTTCAGGAATTGAGGCCCCTGCCTAGTTTTGTGCCGCTGCTGCGTGCCGTTACGCGGGCCAAGACCAGTGGTGTCCTGGCCTTTTTAAGTCATGGGAGCTTGCGAAAGTCACTGCAGCGCTTGATTGACG
>JBAUJD010000294.1:0-5513 GCA_049683515.1 Thermosynechococcaceae cyanobacterium
TCCAGCAGTTGTAAGATGTCATACATGGGCTTTAGAGGGACTGGATTAGGAGTAATTCTTAGTATCCCTCTAAAGCCCTCTTGACTAACAGCCAACTCTCACTTCATCTGTTGGCGAAGGTATTGATATATGAAGAATTTTTCAAAAGAGTGAGCGCGTTGAAACATTTGTGGTAATATTGGGAAGCATAAGGGCACAAACACAATCTTCTACGGAGGTCATCATGCTCCTCAATGTGAAAAAGCGCGGCAATTCCCTAAGCGTCATTGTTCCGAAGGAAATGGCGGCTAGTATGAAAGTTGATGATGGTGATAGCCTTTTTGTGACAAAAACTCCTTCTGGATACGAAATCTCGGCATATGACCCTAGTTTTGTGAAAAAGATGGAAGCTGCTCGGCGAGGCATGAAGAAGTATCGAAATGCGTTGGTTGAGCTGGCTAAATGATGGAACCCTGTTGGCTAGACATGCACGATGTCTGTGCCATACATGGTGAAATTCTTGCAGAATCAGGCGGTGCCTCAGGCCTTTTAAGCAAAGGTGCCCTTGAGTCAACTCTAAACAAGCCCATAAATCTTTATAACTACAGTGACGATGCATCGTTATACCAATTAGCGGCATCTTACGGTTATGGGCTTGTTAAAAATCATTGTTTTGTAGACGGTAATAAGAGAATTGCCCTTATTGCTGTTTATACGTTCTTATTCACGAATGGAATTGAGCTAATAGCCTCAGAAGTAGATGCAGTAAACTGTTTCTTGCGCCTAGCTGCAAGTCTCGAAACACAAGAGACAAGTATGGAAAAGCTAGCCTCTTGGTTGAAAGATAATAGTGAAAGTTTCTCTAGCGAAATATGAAAAGCAAGGTACTTGGGTCATGCAAAGTCTAACCAAGGTTTGCAACGGAACGGAACGCTACACTATTTCAAAATCAATGCCGTCCGCTGAAGCCTATGCCGTTAACCGCCTGAAATCTACGTGTGTAGACACCAGCCAATCAAGCTAAACGGTCGTGATGGATACGGTCTACATCGAAACGTCAATCGTCAGCTTCGCAAATTACGCTGAGCGAGGTTTCCGCTGGTGACCCCACTGCAGCATCGGCTCGACTGGCGATGTGCTTGACGGCCTGCCGTTGGTTGACGTCGGGACGGACGCCCAAGAATTGGCTGAACTTGAGTCGCGGGCGGAATGTTGCCGATAGTGCAATGGCTCTCCCCCAAACACTAGATACGCCCCTCTAAATCTGGAATGATTAATTTCCTGGAAGTCCCTAACACCTACAACCTCAAGAGGTATCTATGCCGTCCATTCAAAATTCGGTCGTTCTGATCACTGGCGCAAGTAGCGGTATTGGGCAAGCCTGTGCCAAAGCCTTCGCGGCTTCTGGTACCAAACTCATCCTCGCGGCTCGACGAGAAGATCGCTTAAACAAGCTGGCGACCGATCTCCAGCAGGAGTTTGGTATACAAACCAAGGTATTGGTAGTGGACGTTTGCGATCGCACCCAAGTCGAAACCCAGCTCAACAAGCTATCAGCCCCCTGGTCAAATATCGATATTGTGATCAATAATGCCGGTCTTAGTCGAGGGCTGACCAAGCTCCATGAGGGCAGCATCCAAGACTGGGAAGAAATGATCGACACCAATGTTAAAGGGCTGCTCTATGTAACTCGCGCCCTGGTGCCAGGGATGGTGGAGCGGCAACGGGGTCACATTATCAATATCGGGTCTATCGCGGGACATGAGACCTACCCCAATGGCAACGTTTACTGCGCGACCAAAGCCGCTGTGCGAGCGATTTCAGCCGGACTGAAGCAAGATTTACTAGGAACACCAATTCGAGTGTCATCAGTGGACCCAGGACTGGTGGAAACAGAGTTTAGCGAGGTGCGCTTTCGGGGCGATACCGATCGAGCCGAGCAGGTTTATGAGAACCTCACTCCGCTCACCCCTGAAGATGTGGCAGATGTGGTTTTGTTTTGCGCTACCCGACCGATCCACGTCAACGTGAGTGAGGTATTGCTGTTGCCCACCGATCAGTCAGGGGCAACCCTCGTTCATCGGTCTTCTAATCCATAACAGTAGTCGATTTCAGCCGTAATTTAGCGGTGGAAATCGCGGCGTAGTCCCTCTACCTTTGTCGTGAGATAGACATGTTTATGACACACCACTGACATAAGCCAATCCTATGGTGGATACATTCCTTTGAAAGGGCGCAAGCTATGAATAATCAATTCAGCTTCAAGATGGTACTTCGATGGATCAAAAGCTCTCTCAGTTTTATTGCTGAAGCGGCCTTCGAGCTGTTCAGCCCTGACCATGACAACTATCCCAATATTGGCTTGCAGCCCTTCGGTGGAGACCCCTACAATCCCCGCCGACACGCGATGTAGATATCTAATCTTTCACCACTACACCTGAATAACTTTGGCTCACCGAACGGTGAGCCTTTTTTGTGAGCCTTAGAACCGCAAAAAAAAACTCTAGACGAAAATGCCTAGAGTTTAAGGGTTGTGTGAGGTAAAAACTATCTCCATCTCTTAAATTCCGGCAGGCTCTAGGCTGTGAAGGAACATCTCTATAGTACTTAAGCCATGTGACACATTCGTGCTCGCAATGTTTCATTATTGTGTCAGATAAATTACGGTGTCTCATCTTCTTCTGTAAGTCTAGTCAATCGGGATGGCGGGATTCGAACCCACGACCCCCTCGTCCCGAACGAGGGGCGCTACCAAGCTGCGCTACATCCCGCGATGTTTCAATCTTTGGTCAAGCCTAACATGGTGCCATTTGAGTCACCTCAATGATGCCCACGGCTCCCTGCCAGTTTAGAGACCTGTCTTCTCTAAAATTTGAATCGGTGAAATATCAGCAATGTTGCCTGTATTCGACTTCAGTCCGACAGCCCGATCACCTTGGGGGAGCTGCTGTTCAGGACTGCGTGAGCCAAACATCGCCACCACTTTTGTATCCAGGGCCACGGCCAGATGCATAGGGGCGCTTTCGGGGCAAATCAGCACCTTGGCCCCCTCAATCAAAGCCGCTAATTTGCCGATATTTGTGGGTGCACTCAGCTTTAGAAAAGAACTCTTATTCATCAACATTCGTGACCAGTCCGGAAACTTAGGATCGTCAATGAGCACCACCGGCAAATCGGGCTGGCTTTCCTGCAGCCCTCGGATAATGGCTTGCCATCCGTCAATGGGGTAGAGGTCAAGGGGGTTCAAACGGGGGTAGAGATCGCCGTGGAGAATGACATACCCCTGCTCACTGGAAATGCCGAGACGCTCCTGTTCAGATTTGGCCCATTGCCGATCAGAGGTGGGAATGCTGATCTCGATGTCAGGGCAAACCCCGGTGACGCCGACGCCCTGCAGCAAATCATGGTACTGATGGGCCATGTATTGCTTGGTATTGAGAGGGACGGCATGGGTATAGAAACGGTTGCCAGAGCCGCTGTAAGCCACCCGTGTCGGAATGCCTGTGAGCCAGAGCAAAAGGCCCATTTGCCAGCCTTGGCCCATATAAAGCACTGCATCATATTCGCGATCGCGTCCCACCCCAATCAAGTTGCCCCAATCGGCGGGGCCAGTCCGTCCCATAAAGTCAAAGGTCAATACCTTATCAACAATGGGTGATACCCGGTAGGATGCCTTTGCCCGTGGCTCGACCACCACATCAATCTGGGCATCAGGATAGCGATGTTGAATCTGCGTTAGGGTCGGGAAACATAAGAGCTGATCGCCAAGTCCACCAGGGATGAGAGCAAGTACACGAGTCATTGATTTCTGTAGTGCCGTAGAGTGATCCAAAGACTTGACGCCTTTATTGTAGTAGAACATTGGCCCCGGCTAGCCGGTAGGATTAAAGGCAGCGAATAGACGGACAATCATGCATTTACTGATTCCTGCAGCAGGGGTAGGGCGACGAATGGGGAGCGATCGCAACAAGCTGCGGCTCCTGTTGCTGGGCCAGCCCCTGTTAGCCTGGACCTTACTGGCGGCTAATACCTCACAGCGGATTGAGTGGATCGGTCTGATTGGTCAGCTCGATGACTGGCCCACCTGGAAACAGCTTCTGATCGATATGCACATCGCTAAGCCGGTGCACTTTATTGAAGGGGGTAGCACCAGGCAGGAGTCGGTCTATAACGGTCTACAGGCTCTACCACCAGAGGCCGAGCGGGTTCTGATTCATGATGGGGCCAGATGCCTCGCCACGTCAGATCTCTTTGATCGCTGTGCCGATGCCCTTAACGAGCACCAGGGACTGATTGCGGCCATTCCCGTCAAAGACACCATTAAGGTAGTTGGCCCCAATCAAATGATTGAAAGTACTCCCAATCGGGACCAGCTTTGGGCAGCTCAAACGCCCCAGGGGTTTGCCGTCTCGTTACTAAAGCAGTGTCACGACAAAGGCAAGCAGCAGGGCTGGGCGGTTACCGATGATGCCGCCTTATTTGAGAAGTGCAGTGTGCCGGTCCATATTGTGCCGGGAGAAGAAACGAACCTCAAGATCACGACGCCCGACGATCTTGCGATCGCAACCTTAATTTTGCAGCAGCGCCAGAGTTTGCGGTAGCAAGCCCCAGCTCATACTCGGCCTCTGTCCAGACGAAATTGAGCGTTTCAGCCATCGTGACCGTGATTTGACATTGAAAAATTTACAAAACAATATGGTCTAGAGCGTATTTACTAGAGAAATCTGTATTGGCACATTAATGCTAAATGCGGGTGATTTTTCTCCCTTAGTCTTGAGATCAATGCCTTTTAACCCCTGTGGTGCAAGTGTTACAGAGAATTTCATTGTTGTTGATCACGATGATCTTTATAGCGATTTCCGTTTAAAGGACGGGGGCAGACCCAAAGAAATCCTGAAATCCTTACAATTTAATGACTCTAGCGATACTATATTGTGCAGATACCCTTTAGAATAAGCCATTGAAAGTTTGATACTGTAGGACTTCCAGCTCTCTGGACAGGTTTCTCTAACTGAACTAACGATTAAAGTTAGTTTTAGAGGCTTTCTCTACAGACTCAAAATTGTTAACCACGCTTAACCAATATTAGGAGTGACCAATGAATAAAGGCGAACTCGTTGACGCGGTTGCTGATAAGGCAAGTGTGACCAAAAAGCAGGCCGATGCTGTCCTATCGGCTGCACTAGAGACCATTATCGAAACCGTCGCAGATGGTGACAAAGTGACCCTCGTTGGGTTTGGCTCCTTCGAACCGCGCGATCGCAAAGCTCGTGAAGGTCGCAATCCCAAAACTGGCGCTAAGATGAAAATCCCTGCCACCACGGTTCCGGCATTCTCTGCTGGGAAACTTTTTAAAGAAAAGGTTGCACCGTAGACAACGGTCACCAGACATTGATGAGACCTCTCCACGGGGGCAACTTAAACTGGGCGGCGAGTCTGGTGGGTTGTTCACCGGGAGAGGTCTTAGATTTTTCAGCGAGTATTAATCCCTTGGGGCCACCGGCTAGCGCCCTTGCCGCCATTGAAGCCCATCT
>JBAUJD010000295.1:0-2629 GCA_049683515.1 Thermosynechococcaceae cyanobacterium
CGATTGAGCACAACCTTGGGGGTCTGCAGATGCGACAAGTTAACTTCACACTGATCTTTGTCATTTGTCTGGCGCTGGTTCTATTCGGGATTGAAAATACCCAGCCGGTAGCCATCAAAATTATAGAAGGGGTTGAGTTAAAGGCTCCATTATCGGTGGAATTAATAGTCACCTTAGGTCTGGGAGCCGTCTTAGCCTGGGTCTTCAGTGTCTGGGTTCAGGTTCAGTCCATTTTATCAATGAAAGAAGTTGTGCAAGAGCGCGACAGCCAAATTAACGATTTACAAGGAGATATTGAACGATATAAGGCAGAGTTAGAAGAGCAGCAGCGACTACTGCCCAGCGTTAGCTCATCAAGAGAAGAAAGAGTCAGCACCGCTGAAATCGAAGCGTAAGTTAACCAGTTAGAGTTCAGCCATGAGCACATCCTTTGCCCAAAATGCAATTTCCATGTTGATTGATATGGCCCAGCGCGGCGAGATTGATCCGTGGGATGTGCAGGTGATTGATGTCTTCGATCGTTTCCTCAATGAGCTGTCCTACCAAGACTCTCAAGAGCTTGCCTCTTCTGGGCAAGCGTTTCTTTATGCGTCAATGCTGGTGTTCTTAAAGGCAGAGACCTTAGCCCCCCCCACTAGCGAAGAAGAACTAGAAGACGATTTCGAGCAACTTTTTCTAGGCGAGGGTGATGATGCCTCGGCACTACCCTCGCCCCTAGAGGGTTGTCTACAGCGACGACCCGTGGCTTGCCCCCCCCAAAAGCGACGAGTCACTCTCACGGAGCTGATTCATCAATTAGAGCTGATGGCGGTGGCAGTCGATGGTCAGTCCCGGCGGCCTAAGCTACGGCGGGTGAAGCAGCCCTCTAAGGCGCAGTCGATGAAGGCGATAGCACAGTTGGCGCACCAAGAGAACCTTTCTGAAGTGGCTGAAGAGCTAGAGGCACTACTCGCTGAACTTTGTTTAGATGACGAAAGCTGGCTCGATCTCAAGGATGTTTTGCTCGTCAAGAATGACCCCGTCGGCGTTTTTTGGGCCTTACTCATTCTTTGCGCTCAATCTAAGGTAGAGCTTGACCAATCTAATTTCTATCAAGATCTACGGTTGCGGCCTTTGACACCCGAGCCACCTGTCCAGATAGAACTTCCGAACTTCAACAAATCGGCAGCGTCCTAGCGTTCTATATCCAGACTCAAGGTAGCCAAGGTTCAGGGGTTACATCTCCATAACGAGCTGCTCAAGCTGATCGCTCGTGGCTTGGTAAACCTCCCCACAAAAGTCGCAGGTGGCCTCAGCCCCATCATCTTCGGCAATCATATCCTTGAGTTCAGATTTACCCAGCATCCGGATGGCACCCAGCATTCTGTCCATAGAGCATTTGCACTGAAAGCGGACAAGCTGACGCTGGGGCAGAATATTCAGACCCATGTCTCCGAGTAAATCTTCTAGCATCTCAGGCAACGTTTTCCCGGCCTGTAGCAGCGGCGTAAAACCCTGGAGTTTACTAATTCTTGACTCTAAGGCCGTAACAAGCGCTTCGTCGCGGGCCGCTTTGGGAAGCACCTGAATCAGCAGCCCTCCTGCCGCACTGACGCCGTGAGCATCAACAAATACACCCAGTACAAGAGCGGAGGGGGTTTGTTCAGAGGTGACTAGGTAATGGGCAATATCTTCACCAATTTCGCCAGAGACAATCTCCACTGTGCTGGAATAGGGATAGCCATGACCAAGGTCTCGGACCACGTAGAGATAGCCCTGATCGCCAACGGCAGCACCCACATCAAGTTTACCGTTGGGCTTGGGCGGTAGCTCTACTGTAGGGTTGGTAACGTAGCCTCTCACCGTACCGTCTAGACCTGCATCGACAAAAACAGTAGAGAGAGGGCCGTTTCCCTTGACGCGAATATTGATGCGGGACTGTTCAGGCTTCATGCTTGACACGAGTAATAGACCCGCCGCTATAGTTCGCCCTAGCGCTGCCGTTGCCACGTATGAGAGCTGATGTCGTTGTCTAGCCTCTTCAGTCAGGCGAGTTGTAATAACGCCCACCGCTCGAATGCCGTTGTCTGCGGCAGTGGCGCGGATAAGTTGGTCTGCCATGGAGAGGTTTTACGTTTTTTAACAAAATGAGTCTAACGTATTTTAGATAAACCCTTGTCGATATCTTTTGAGATAGCCTGATGAAGGCGACTGTGGCAACATTTTGAGCTGCAGAAGCATCACAGCGGGTACCCTGGTTACAGTGAGTATGGACGTGATCCGCTAAATTCCCGTTGTTACGCTGCTTTGCTGCCGTCGTGTAGCTTCTTGAATCAGCACATGCATAATGAAGACTCTATAACCGTTAATCGAAAGCGTAGACCGTTGCACAGAAGGTCCAGCGTGGGGGGGCGATCGCAACTGTTTTTACTGCGCTTGCTCTCCAATTGGCAAGCCTGCGGCGCTTTATTTATTCTCTGCTCTGGCCTATTGGGCTTTGGGTCATACCAAATGCTGGTATCTCAGCAGACCAGTCTGAGCTGTCGTAATGTCTTTTGGCCCTTTGCCTCTGCTTCCTTGCGGCTGTACTGCGCCCAAAAACGGGCTGAGAAAAATACGTTAGAAGATCTATTTGCTGCGATTGGCCTAG
>JBAUJD010000296.1:0-5015 GCA_049683515.1 Thermosynechococcaceae cyanobacterium
GTCTCAGCTTCCACTCTTTTCTTAGAGACTGGTTTCCCTTTGTCTCTTGGGCCTTGAGATGGGCCATCACCACAGTTGCAAAAGGATTAGAGTCATCCTCTAACGCCTGCCATCGCTGCCCATAGTCTAGCAACTTGACCGAAGAAAAATCGTGTTGACAACTATAGTAGGACTAGCTAGTATGACTCTATAATCCTACCCAGATATTGCAGGTAGCTTTAGCAATGAATAAGAAAGTCAGTATTACCCTGGACGATGAAGTTCTGATCTTTGTAGATCAGTTGGCAAGCAATCGTAGCCGTTTCATCAACGACATTCTCTTAAAGGAGAAGGAGAAGATTTTTATGCAAGAGCTGGAAGATGCCTACAAAGAACAGGGTAATGATCCAGTATTTCAAGCCGAGATTAATGTTTGGGATGTTACGGCAGAAGACGGTCTAAATGCCTAACGGGACATTGACTTATAGGCGAGGAGAAATATGGTGGGTCGATTTGAAGCCCGTTGTTGGCCGCGAAACAGATAAGGAACGTCCATGTTTAATCTTGCAAAATGACGTTGGCAACAAAAGTGGGGCGACTACAATCGTTGCCCCACTTTTGCCTGGGATGAAACGTTATCCATTTGTTGTTAACGTGACTCCAACCTCACAGAATGGACTGGATGGGGAGCGACATATCAACTTAAGTCAAATCAGGGCTGTCGATGCTCGAAGAATAAAGAACAAGCAAGGCATTCTTGAGAACAATTACTGGGAAGACATAGAGAAAGCTGTATGCATTGAACTTGGCTTCAGCTTGGCGTTCAGAACGACATAGGCAAAGAGAGGGATTTTAGCCGGTCCTAGAATTTAGATTGCTACAGCTGAAGAAGCGGATTTCTTTGTCTTCTTCGTGATCGCTTGGGTCAGCCCTTCGTCTCCTAGAGTATTCTCGAACTAAAACGCCAAATTATCACCCCATTGCCCCGAACCCAGATTGGTGGAGCTTTATAAGAGTTGCACTTGCTACTATATTCATGGTTATAGATTGGCAGTAGCCATGATTTTTGAAATTGAACTTGAGCAAGAAGAAGATGGACGCTGGATTGCAGAGATTCCAGAACTGTCTGGGGTGATGCTGTATGGGCAAACCCCAGAGGAAGCAACATCTAAGGTGCAGGCTCTGGCCCTCAGGGTGATTGCTGAACGGATTGAGAGTGGTGAAACTCAGCCTGAATTGGTCAGTGCATGCTGGCTAGAATTTCTAAGAAAACTGGACTTCAGCCCAGTGACCTATAAATGGTAGAGATAGCACTCATCTGGCGAATCTTGATTCTCTGTAGTATTTGCTTCCTGATGGGTGGGCTACCCCTACCGGGCTGGATTACGCGCATCCTCACAGGCAAAAAGCTTGAGCAGCTTGGCACCGGCAATGTTAGTGTCTCCGCTGCGTTCTATCACGGTGGCAAACCGGCAGGAATCCTGTCAGCGCTCTCAGAGGCAGGGAAAGGCATTGCCGCAGTCTTACTGGCCCGATACCTATTCCCAGCAATGCCCGCCTGGGAGCTATGGGGCTTGTTGGCGCTGGTTCTTGGTCGCAATCTTATTGGCGGCGGGGCCGGGGCCACCAACACCTTTTGGGGGTTTTGGGTTCATGACTGGCTGATGAATCTAATTTTTGTGGTCAGCGCTTGGTTTAGCTTTCAACTGATCCGTAATCGGAAGCGATCGCAACTCCTAATCCTCGCCCTCATGCCCGTCGTGGTCGCTGTTCTCAGTCAAGATGGCGCTAGAGTGATCGCTATGATGATGCTGAGTGGCTTTCTAGCCTGGACGTTCCTTCGCACACCGGATGATTTAGATATGTCAGCAACTCAGGGCAAATCGAGCAAAATGCTGCAGTGGATGCAGCGCGATCGCAAACCTCTCTCTCTCAACCAGCCCGTAGATGCCAATCAAGTCGGCCAAAAAGCCGCAACCCTTTCTGAACTGAAGCGCTGGGGCTATCAAGTTCCAGAGGGGTGGGTGCTACCCATCAACGGTGATGCGAAGGCTCTGATGGCACAGATTCAATGTTCGCCAGAGCAGCCCGTCGTTGTGCGATCCTCTGCGGTGGGGGAAGATTCGGAAGAGGCTTCGGCGGCGGGGCAGTATGAGTCGATTTTGCATGTGGGTAGTGAGGGGGAGTTAGAGGATGCGATCGCAACCTGCCTCAACTCCTACCAAAGCGAAGGAGCTAAACAGTATCGGCGCGATCTCAACCTGCCCGAAGCATCAATAGCAGTCCTGGTTCAGCAACAAATTCAAGGAACCATCTCAGGTGTTGCCTTCAGTCGTGATCCCATTGCAGGGCAAGGCTCAGCCGTCATCATCGAAGCCTTACCCGGTGACGCTACTCAAGTGGTTTCCGGTCGAGTTACCCCCGAACAGTACCGCGTTCAAGTTCAAGATTTAGACTGGAGCGAGATAGAAATTGATCAACTTTCGGCAGCCAGCCCAGCCATTTTGAGCACAGAAGGCGAGGGGAATATTCCCCAAACCCTCATTCATCAAGTCGCTCGGCTGGCCCGTCACCTAGAATCTCGTTACCACGGCATCCCTCAAGATATTGAATGGACCTTTGATGGCGAAACCCTCTGGTTGCTGCAGGCGCGACCGATCACCACGCTGCTGCCAATTTGGACCCGCAAAATTGCCGCCGAGGTGATTCCAGGCGCGATTCGTCCCCTTACTTGGTCAGTCAATCAACCTCTCACCTGTGGCGTGTGGGGACAGATTTTTGAGATTGTGTTGGGACAACGTGCGGGCGATCTAGACTTCGACCAAACCGCGACACTCCATCATGGCCGTGCCTACTTTAATGCCTCTTTGTTGGGAGAGATCTTTCGGCGCATGGGCCTACCTCCTGACAGTCTAGAATTTCTGACCCGAGGCGCGAAGTTTAGCAAGCCGCCAATGCTGTCCACCTTGGTCAATATTCCAGGGCTGATACGGCTTGTGCAGCGAGAGCGGCAGTTGTACAAAGATTTTCAGCGCGATTGCAAAAACCAATTTATGCCAGCGCTAGAACACTTTCGCCAAGCTCCGGTTGAGACGTTGACTGCTGAGCAGCTTATATCTCGCATTGAGCAACTGCTGACGCTGCTCAAGCAGGCCACTTATTACAGCATTCTTGCGCCCCTAGGCTTTGCGGCCCGTCAGGCATTGTTCAAAGTGAAAGATGACGATCTTCATAATGACGGTTCCCCAGAAGTGGCTTCACTCAAAGAGATCCGGGCATTGGCTGCAACTGTGCCAAAGGGGAATGCGGAGGATCGAACATCGTTGTTTAAAGCCTTGGCTGCTAGTGATAAAGGTAAAGAAATTCTAGATCAGCTCGAACAGCTCATCGATCGCTACGGCTATCTAAGCGAAGTAGGGACTGATATCGCCGTACCCACCTGGAAAGAAGATCCCACGCCAGTCCAAGAGCTATTTACGCAATTTTGCCTGCAGCCGCCTCCTGGGATTAAAGATGCGATCGCAACCCAAAACAAAAAAACCAAGGGCGTCCAGCAGCGGCTTGATCTAAAGGGGCAGGTCACGTCAGTCTATAGCCAATTGCTGGCCCATTTGCGCTGGTGTTTTGTGTCACTAGAGCACCAGTGGCGACAGTCTGCCCTACTGACTGATTCAGGCGACATTTTCTATTGTGAACTCGATGAAGTGCGGCAATGGGTGACCCAACCGCCATCACTAGAGACGATTCAAGCTTTGGTCACTGAGCGTAAACAAGCGTTTCAAGATATCCCCGATCAGGCTCCCTTTTTGATTTACGGTAACAATCCCATCTTTTCGACCGAGGCCGAAGCATTTTCTTCGGCAACCGCCATGCAGGGCATTGGCGTCAGTCCAGGCCAGGTTGAAGGGCCAGTGAAAGTACTGCTCAACTTTAAAGACGGCATAGCGAACCTTGACCCGGCGACAATTCTGGTGGTGCCCTACACTGACTCTGGCTGGGCACCGCTGTTAGCAAGGGCAGCCGGTTTAATTGCAGACGTGGGGGGGCGGCTTTCTCATGGTGCGATCGTGGCCCGTGAATACGGCATCCCTGCTGTGATGGATATCAATCACGCCACGCGAACCTTCCGGGATGGTCAAATTGTTCGCATTGATGGTCAGCGAGGCACCGTTGAATGGGTGCAGGTGAATGAATAAGCTGAAGCGGAAATAAATACAAGAGTACTGCATTCCAGAACGGCTCAAGGGCAGCCCAACAGCGCTCAATGGAATTGTATTGGCTGTGATAGGACAGATAGTAAATCAGCCCGATATTCAAGTGACTCTCACTAGCAAACGTAACCAAACCCTTTATGAACGATGTCACGACTTGGAAGGTTAGGGGAAATATTATGATAGGAGCAGCAAAAGCCGTTTATATCCGATGGGTGGTTGTCAGGACCACCTTACAGCCAAATTCATAGCGTTTGTGTACTTTTCCTTATTAAAGAGATCGTCCGGCGCTTCTCTAGACTGGTGCAAGCTCAATGGGCTGGCCCAGGATTTGCGCGATCGCATCGGGTTGCATGGTCTGCAAATATTCGGGGACAAATTCTGGTGGTAAGAACTCAAACAGAACGCGATTTTCTACCCAAAACTCGATCGCACTGAAGGGAACCCCCTCTCCCTGGCTGCGAGTCAGGACACGCCACCCTTCGCGTTGCCCGATCTGCTCGATCTGCTGCTGGCTGGTGGAAACCGAAATTGCCGCATGGTTGGCTACCAAATCAGCAGATTCAGCCTGGCGTACCTGAGCTGATCCGATATCAGTACCGGGAGACCAGACATCCCCCTGTTTAAACACCACAATATGAGTTCCATAGTTGTCAAAAGGGATGACGAGATAACTGCCAGGAGTAAAGAATTGATAGACTTTGCCATTCAAAACTTCTCCTAAGACGCTAGCCACTCGCAGTGGATCACAAGCATCGATTGAAATATGGTGAATCATGAAGATACTGCCTTGAAAATAAAACGAGCGAGGGCCAGTCAAGTCGT